>NZ_JBPCUJ010000049.1:0-5797 GCF_051011215.1 Lutimonas sp. | reverse complement strand
AAAGATCCTACTACTGGCGAAGCTCATTTATACCACCGTGCTCATTGGCATGAAGGAAAGCTTTATTACAGAGGTCAGATTTTGATCGACTCTCAAGAAAATCAGGCATAGTCTTAGAAAACAACGATTATGTGAAAAACCCTCATTTTTGAGGGTTTTTTTGTTGATTTTAATTAAAATGAGGCAAAAAATGTCTTTTTTTGACGAACTTCCAAACTTAATTTTATTACTTTTGACCTCTGTTTTTTTCTAAAACAGTAAAAATATAGACATGAATAAAGTTACTGCTGCGATTACCGCTGTTGGGAAATATGTTCCTGATTATATCCTTACCAATAAGGAATTGGAGACCATGGTTGAAACCAATGATGAATGGATTACTTCAAGAACCGGTATTAAAGAGAGAAGAATTTTAAAGGAAGAAGAAGGGAAAGGAACTTCTTATCTTGCTATTAAATCGGCAGAGGACCTCCTTGCTAAAAGCAATTTGGATCCTACTGAGATTGAAATGGTGATTTTGTGCACTGCCACACCCGATATGCAGGCAGCATCTACCGGAGCATTTGTTGCTTCTGAGATAGGTGCCGTAAATGCATTTGCCTTTGATCTTGAATCTGCCTGTTCGAGTTTTTTATATGGTTTATCTGTTGCTGCCGGATATATAGAGTCTGGCAGGTATAAAAAAATCTTATTGATTGGTGCTGATATGAATTCATCAATGATCGATTATACAGACAGAGCCACTTGTATCATTTTTGGAGATGGAGCTGGCGCTGTTTTGGTGGAGCCCACTACTGATGGGAATGGCCTTCAGGATGAGATCATGAGAACTGATGGGTCAGGAAGAGAATTCTTGAATGTACCAGCCGGTGGTTCAGTAATGCCTGCAACAGATGAAACTGTGAAGGACAGACTTCATTTTGCACGTCAGGATGGACAGACCGTTTTTAAGAATGCCGTCTTTAATATGGCCGATGTTTGCGAGAAAATCTTGAAAAAGAATGGTTTGAGCAACGAGAATGTAGATTGGCTTGCTGCGCATCAGGCAAACAAGAGAATTGTGGAAGCCACAGCTCGAAGAATGAAATTGGATGCATCCAAAGTGATGCTGAACATTCAAAATTACGGAAATACAACTTCAGCTACCTTACCATTACTTTTAGCTGATTATGAGAAGCAACTTAAAAAAGGAGATACTGTGATTCTTGCCGCCTTTGGTGGAGGGTTTTCCTGGGGATCCATCTATTTTAAGTGGTGTTATAATTCATAAAACATATTTAAACCTATAATTATGGACTTAAAAGAAATTCAAAACCTAATTAAATTCGTTGCCAAATCTGGAGCAAATGAAGTTAAATTAGAAATGGGTGATGTCAAGATTACGATCAAGACAGGCGCTGAAAAAACAGAAACTAATTATTTTCAGCAAGCAGCTCCGGTATCCATGCCAGTTCAGGTTCAACCTGAAGTTCAGGCGGTTCCTGCAGTAGCTGCCGAACCTGCGGCTCCAGCAGCAGAAAGCAGTGGCGAGGACACCTCTAAATATATAGAAATCAAATCACCTATCATCGGTACTTTGTATAGAAAGCCTTCTCCAGACAAACCAGTGTTTGTGAAAGTAGGTGATACTATTGAAGCAGGAGATACGGTTTGTATCATTGAGGCAATGAAGCTATTTAACGAGGTTGAATCTGAGGTTTCAGGTAAAATCGTAAAAGTTTTAATTGAAGACTCGTCACCAGTTGAATTCGATCAGCCTTTATTCCTGATCGATCCTTCCTAGAAATAAGCTATCACTTGTGAATAAAGCGATTGCTTTTTCAGTGATTCAGTATTAATGTAATTTGATTAAATTATGTTTAAAAAAATATTAATTGCGAATAGAGGAGAAATTGCTCTTCGTATTATTCGAACTTGTCGCGAGATGGGTATAAGTTCGGTGGCTGTATATTCTACAGCTGATGCTGAAAGTTTGCATGTTCGTTTTGCTGACGAAGCAGTATGTATTGGTCCGGCATCAAGTGCAGATTCATATCTAAAGATTTCAAATATCATAGCAGCGGCAGAAATTACGAATGCAGATGCTATTCATCCTGGTTATGGGTTTTTGTCTGAAAATGCCCGTTTTTCAAAGATTTGTGAGGAGCATGGAATCAAGTTTATTGGTGCTTCTGAAGAAATGATCAATCTTATGGGAGACAAGGCGTCCGCCAAGGCTACAATGAAGAAGGCTGGCGTGCCCACTGTCCCGGGATCAGATGGAATTATTCCGTCTTTTAAAGCTGCTCAGAAAATAGCAGAAGAAACCGGTTATCCAGTCATGCTTAAGGCTACTGCCGGTGGTGGTGGAAAAGGAATGAGAGCCGTATGGAACCCTGAGGACCTTCAGGATGCATGGGATTCTGCACGACAAGAATCTAAAGCCGCCTTTGGAAACGATTCCATGTATATGGAAAAACTGATCGAAGAGCCCAGACATATTGAAATTCAAATTGTAGGAGATTCAAATGGCAAGGCTTGTCACCTTTCTGAAAGAGATTGTTCCATTCAAAGAAGGCATCAGAAATTGACTGAAGAAACACCGTCTCCTTTTATGACGGATGAATTGAGAGAGAAGATGGGAGAAGCTGCAGTACTTGCTTCGGAATTTATCAAGTATGAAGGAGCAGGAACCATTGAATTCTTGGTTGATAAGCACAGGAATTTCTATTTCATGGAAATGAATACCAGAATACAGGTGGAACACCCAATTACAGAGCAGGTAATTTCAAATTTCGATCTTATTTGTGAACAGATTAAAGTAGCGGCAGGTGTTCCGATTATTGGTATCAACTATTATCCTACCCAGCACTCTATCGAATGTAGAATAAACGCAGAGGATCCTTATAATAATTTTAGACCATCACCAGGAAATATTACCATATTTCATGCGCCAGGGGGTCATGGAGTGAGATTGGATACACATGTGTATGCTGGATATACCATTCCTCCAAATTATGATTCAATGATCGCCAAGTTAATAGTTACTGCTCAATCCAGAGAAGAGGCTATTTCGAAAATGAAAAGAGCACTTGATGAGTTTGTGATTGAAGGAATCAAAACAACTATTCCATTCCATAGACAATTAATGGATGATCCGGATTATGTTGCTGGAAATTACACTACCGCATTTATGGATGACTTTGTTATTCAGGAAGACTAAATGTTGCAAGTGACAAGTATAAATAGAAAAGATGTGATAAATTCACATCTTTTTTTTTATATTTATTTTAAATCTTTATTAATATGTAAGATTAAATACTAATTTGTAACTATACTTATGAAAGAGCAAAGCATAAAAATTGATGGCATCGATAAGTTAATCCTGAATCAACTTATGGAGGACGCCAGAACCCCTATTTTAAGTATTGCCAGGGAGGTGGGTATTTCCGGTGCGGCCATTCACCAGCGTTTGAGAAAACTGGAAGCATCAGGTTTAATAGCCGGATCAAAATTCATGATCAACCCCAAGGTGCTTGGCTTTAAGACCCTTGCCTTTGTGGGAATTTTTCTTGATAGTTCCAGTAAATATAAAGAGGCGACCAAAAGATTAAAGGAAATTGATGAAGTGATAGAAAGTCATTATACTACCGGGAATTACGCCATTTTTGTAAAGATTCTTTGTCGTGACAATGAGCATTTAATGCAGGTTCTTAATCACGAAATTCAGAATATTAAAGGAGTTGCCCGCACCGAAACATTCATTTCTTTAGATCAACAGATCGACCGACAGATGAAGATTTAACATAAAGATCGTGGCCTTACAATTTGAGGCCCTCAGGATTTTTATTTCCAATCATTAACTTCTGCTATTATAGATATTCACATAGTATAGCAGGGTGGCAATAGAGCTAAGAGCTGCAACAACATAGGTTCTTGCGGCCCATTTCAAGGCGTCTTTTGCTGCATCGTGCTCATCACTTGTCACCATATTTTTTTCCTCGAGCCATACCAAGGCCCTGTTACTGGCATCATATTCTACAGGTAAGGTTACTACAGAAAATACTACGGTGGCAGCAAATAGTAGAATCCCGAGAAGCAAGAGTTGTGGAAAGGCCTCTACTGTAAAAATTCCTACGATCAGCAGAATAGATGCAAATTTAGAAGAGATGCCAACCGCTGGTACCAGCCTTGATCTTAATTGAAGCCAGGCATAACTTTTTGCATGCTGTACGGCATGCCCACATTCATGAGCTGCCACTGCAGCTGCAGCAGCATTGCGTTCTGAATAAACAGCTTCACTTAGATTGACCGTCTTATTTTGGGGATTGTAGTGATCGGTTAATCTCCCGGGAGTGGAAATGACCTTTACGTCATATATATGATTGTCAGCCAGCATTTTTTCAGCTATTTCTTTTCCGCTCAAGCCATTCTGTAAATGCAGCTTTGAATACTTTTTAAATTTACTTTTCAGCCTGCTTTGCACAAACATGCCTAACAGTCCAATAATAATAATCAAAATAAAAGAACCACTCATAATAAATCTATTCTAAGGTTATAATTAATACTTTTATAGCAAAAAGCATGCAAAATTTTTATCATGGGAAATAACACACCTCAAATCCTATTAATTTATACGGGAGGAACCATTGGTATGGTCAAGGATTATAAGTCAAATGCTTTAAAGCCGTTTGACTTTGAAAACATAAAAGTGAAGATTCCGGAATTAAAATTATTAGACTGTAAGATAGAAACTACGGCGTTTTCAGAGCCGATAGATTCTTCCGACATGAGCCCTGAGTACTGGATAAAAATTGCAGAAATTATCAAATCACGTTATGATGATATAGATGGTTTCGTGGTGCTAACGGGCACTGACACCATGTCATATACCTCCTCTGCCTTGAGTTTTATTTTAGAAAATTTATCCAAGCCGGTAATTTTTACAGGTTCTCAATTACCAATTGGAGATCTACGAACGGATGCTAAAGAAAATTTAATTACTGCAATTCAGGTGGCAGCCTCAAGAAAGAATGACGAAGCAATTATTCAGGAAGTTGGATTGTATTTTGAATATAAATTGTACCGGGCAAACAGAACTACAAAAGTAAGTTCAGAGCAGTTTGAGGCCTTTGAGTCACCTAATTATCCTCATCTGGCAGAAAGTGGTGTACATCTGAATTTTAATGATTCTCATTTGCTGAGACCCGATAAAAAACTTCCTTTGCAGCTGCAAAAAAAACTCGATGCAAAGGTTTTGGTGCTGAAATTGTTTCCGGGAATAAGTGAGTCGGTCGTGAGTCATATTTTAAAGTACCCAGAGCTGGAAGGGCTTATTCTTGAAACTTATGGCGCAGGGAATGCACCTACATCACAATGGTTCTCAAACAGTTTACTCAAAATTATCCAAAAAGGCATTCCGGTGATTAATGTTACCCAATGCATTAGTGGAGGTGTCCTTATGGGGCATTATGAAACAAGTGTTCACTTGAAAAACATGGGGGTAATAAGTGGCAAGAATATCACTACAGAGTCGGCCCTGGCAAAATTGAAATTACTATTGGGTAAGAAAATTCCATTTGAGAACTTTAAGCGTGAATTTGAGCTTTCCTTGCGTGGAGAAATGAACTAGTTTTAGAGTAAAAGTTTTTACAAGTAAATAATTTTTTGTTACTTGCCGCTCATATAAAATTTTGACATTTTGGAGAGGTGGCCGAGTGGCTTAAGGCGCACGCTTGGAAAGCGTGTTTATGAGAAATTGTAACAAGGGTTCGAATCCCTTTCTCTCCGCGGAAGATGTTCTTATGTTCCAAAATTT
>NZ_JBPCUJ010000048.1:0-24124 GCF_051011215.1 Lutimonas sp. | reverse complement strand
AGGATCAGGGATTACAATGTTCGAGTTCGCATTATAATCTCAATGAATTACGAGATGATTTTGGAAAAACCATAGAATGGACCCATCAGATGGGGATCAGGCAAATGCCCTTGGCAGCATTTTGGTTGCCGAAAGATGCTTCGGTAGATGATTACAGAAAATCCTGTGAGGAACTGAACCGGATAGCCGAAAAGACCAAATCTGAAGGCATACAAATGGCTTTCCATAACCATCATATGGAATTTGAAAAAAGAGGGGATGAACTGATTTATGATGAAATGCTAAAAGTGCTGGATCCTGATCTGGTGAAAATGCAGTTTCAGGTAGCAGTCGTGGATATTGGATTTAAAGCTGCTGATTATTTTCGTAAGTATCCTGGCCGATTTATTTCTGCCCACCTGGCAGATTGGTCCAGTGAGAAAAAATCTCAAGTTCCTATAGGTGCCGGTGATGTTGATTGGCAAGACTTTTTCGAAGCTGCCAAGATTGGTGGAGTACAAAATGTATTTGTTGAAATGTCACCAGAAAAATTTGAACCAAGTGCTGAATATTTAGCGAAGCTCTAGGTGTATAAATGAGCACTTCAATTTTTTGATTCAAACAAATAAATCGCGCTGGAGAATTTTCAACAATGATTTTAATATGGATCAAGAGTGTGTTGATTTTCCTCTCCAAATCTGTCAATAATGAAGCCAATAATCTCATTGGCAGTCGATTCAATGGCCTTGTTAGAGATGTTTATTTGCGTGAAACCACCTCTTTTAAATAGAAATTTGGCATACTGAAGTTCCTGACCTACCGATTTTGAATCGACATAATTCATATTGGATAAATCCCCCATGCCATGCAACCTCTTCTGACGCTGAACGACCAAATGAGACAAATTAATATGCAAACCAAAAACTCGATTTTTATCAATCTCAAATAACTCCTTTGGAGGATCGATACCTTTTACAAGAGGTACATTGGCAACCTTCCATCCGAACATTGACATATAGACACTTAAGGGGGTTTTTCCACATCTGGAAACACCGGTAACTACGATATCTGCTTTTTTAAGATTTTGAGCGTTGAGCCCGTCATCGTGATGAAGGGTATATTCCATGGCTTCAATTCTCTTGTAGTACTGAGCATTTATTCTATGATAAAGCCCCGGAGTATTGACCGATTCCAGTCCGAAATCACTTTCTATAATATTGGCAAGACCTCCCATCAGATCAGCCTGTTTAACTTGTTCCTTTTTGCAGGCTTCGATCAGAAAGTTTCGCATCTCAGAGTTGACCATGGTATGGGTAAGGATCCCATTAGCCTTTTTCACTATTTTAATGACCTCAATGATCCTTTCTTCCGTGCGCACATCAGGAATTAACTTAACGTTTAGTTTGTTTTCGGGATATTGAATGATTAATGTCTGGACGATGGTATGGCCGGTTACACCTTTACCACCTGAAACCACAAAAATGGATATGACATCATTGATTTGGTCCTTCATTGGTTTGAAGTTTAGGTAGGAACAAATTTAACGATAGATGCATCAATTTCAATAAAAAATGAATGTTATTTTATCGATATCTGGTCGTTTTAATATGTGATCAATAGTGAATAATGGTGGTTTTTCAGAATGAGTTAAATCGATGGGCAATTCTTTTGAATATTCTAAGGATGCCACCATTGGTTTTTATCAAATTTTCGGACAAAAAAAATATTTGAAAACGGAGAAATGCCTGCCGTTAAAAACAAAATGAGTTTCACGCAGTTATCATTTTATCAATTTAGGAGGTTTAAATTTCAACATTTCCAATTTGCGAATAGCGAAATTTTTTGAACTGATAATTCCATCCTTCCAAGGGTTGAAAATGGCCTATAATCGTTGTAATAATGTATCTTTAAGGGATTCGAACCCTTAAATAAAGATATGAGAATAGGTATTATAATTGGCAGAATTGGAGGTGTTGATGGTGTCGCTCTTGAAACCGAAAAGTGGATTGACATATTAAAAAAGCTGGGACATGAAGTGTTTATTTTGTCCGGAGAATTTGAATCATGGCAGATGGATTATGAACACCATACACTTTTCCCTGCCTTGTCTTTTTTTTCGGCAGAAGCCGAATGGGAACAGCGTAAAGCATTCTTTGAACCGGATAAAGATCCTGGAATTTTACTTGATCATGTTGAACGGTGGTCCGAAATGATCGAAAAAAGAATGCTTGAATGGATCCATAATAAAAAGATTGAAGTATTGCTGTCGGAAAATGCATCTGCCTTGCCTTGTCAACTGTCGATGGGAGTTGCCATCAAAAAACTTATTCAACGAACCGGATTGCCCATCGTTACCCATGATCATGATTTTCACTGGGAGAGAGGGGAGCGTTATTTATCGGTTCATCCTGAGGTGAATTCTTATGTTGATGATAACTTCCCCCTATTGCTTCCAGGTGTAAAACATGCAGTGATCAATACTTTTGGCGTAGAGACTTTTAAAAACAGGTTTGGTATAGATGCCTTGCTGGTTCCAAATGTGATGGATTTTAACAAGGTGTATGGAGTTCCGACGGAGGAAAATCAATTTTTTCTAAAAGATGTCGGGGTGAAAAAAGATGAAATAGGCCTATTACAGGTAACGAGGATTGTAAGGCGTAAAGGGATTGAGACTGCGATTTCATTGATAGAAAAGCTACATGATAAAAAATTGAAACTGGTCATCACAGGAAACAATAACGATGATGAAAACAAGGAGTATTATAATGAATTGATCGATCAGATCCACGATTTAAACTTATCTAGACAAATTATTTTTGCATCTCACAAAGTGTTGGATCACAAGGATCTATCCGATGTGTATGCGCATGGAAGGGCCTGTACCTACTTTAGTACTTATGAAGGTTTTGGCAATGCCTTTGTTGAAGCTGTTTTGGCAAAAAAACCCATTTTCGTAAATAACTACAAGCCTGTTTATATGCAGGACATCGGCAACAAAGGATTTGATACTGTGATGATAGAGGACAGTAATTTGACCAATGACAAAGTACAGCAAATGGCTGACATTATTTATGATCCAGTACGGTGTCGGGAAATAGGAGCCTACAATTTTGAAATTGGAAAGAAGTATTTTTCTTATGAGGTACTGGAGGATAAATTGAATGAATTATTCACTTTTTAATACTGGCAGAATGATTGAGAATAAAACAATGAAAATTGATGAAGTATTAAAAGGCTTAAGAAAGGAGCAAATAAATACATGGTTCGATCTGGGACTATTTCTGGATAGTTTTAAGGAAAAGAAGCCTCATGCTTCTTTTAAGGGAGATAAGGCGGCTTTCGATCAACATCTCGAAAAAGGAGGAGTTGCTTTTGTGACTTTTTATTTTACGATTGATGGAATCACGGTTGAGACTGAAAAATATGCGAAAATCTTTAAAAGAATATATCCCGATATTCCAATTCATTTTATCGCGGGAGAGATTAAGGAAGAGGCAGATGAGCTGATACCAAAAGATGCTTTTAAAAAGGTAATTCCACAAATGGAGGCTTTTGATGCCTGGCCACTGTACAAAGACTTTTTTAAAATAAAAATGGAAAGGGGGAGTGACTCCTATAATGAACTCATTGGCAAATTCTGGAGGGAAGTTTTGGTATTGGTCGAAGCGTTGGGGCGTTATATTGAAGAAAATGACATTTCACTGCTTTACCTGATCAATGTATGTTCTAATCCGGGGAACGTGTCATTGGCTTTGGCTACGGTGCTGATTTCAGAATATTTAGGTCTTCCTGTGATCAATAATAACCATGATTTTTACTGGGAAGGTGGCAATAGGGAAGTTGATATTAAAAGCAAAGGATTGAAAAAAGGGCCAAGAGATTTCTTTTTTCACAATGCACATGTTGGAGAATTCTTTTCTTTGATTGAAACGGTTTATCCTTGGGAGAGCCGGTCCTGGATGAATGTCAATATTAACAAGATCCAGCAAAATCACCTTATTGATATCAACGGGCACAATCCGGCAAATGTTGCTTTGATTGGCACAGCAGTGGATACAAAAATGCATCAGATGAGCAAGCGAGGCATCATCAAGGCTTTTATGCAGGTCTCTACCATTTTTGCGAATCGAAAGGACACCATTACAGTACATACGGCGGCAAGACATACAGATAGTAAACGATCTTTAAAGCCGATTTTGTTGGGCTACAAAACCATTAAAAAGTTTGATTTTGTCAATAATAACATCGTTTTCTTGCAGCCCACAAGGGTGATCAGCAGAAAGTCAATAGAGTTAAATTTTAAGTTGATCAAACGCTTATTTACCTATGATACATTTTGTGAAAAGTTTCTGACAAACCCTCAATTAACCCTGTCTTTAATAGTGTCAGGACCCATACCTCATGGACAGCAAGATTATTATCATGATCTCAAAAAGGATTTTAAGAATTTCCTGAATGATCTTCCTAAAGAATTCAGATCAAAGGTGTTGCTGGGCTTCTTATTTAGTGAGTTCGATAAGAATGAGTTCAAAAAAAGATATAAAAAGCCATTGGACATCGAGCAGTTATACGATGTTGCCTCCTTGATTCTTTTGCCGAGTCAAACGGAGGGAAGAGGGCTGCCAATTATAGAAGCCGCAGCTTGCGGAACCCCCATTTTTTGCAGACAATACGAGCCCAGAGAGGTGTATGATGAAGTGATTGGGCGTCAATTGGATGAATCCATGAGATTGAATGTGTTGGAGTTTAAAGGCTCTAAAATTCCCAAGCGTTTGGTTGAAAAAATTTGTGACCATGTGTTTTATCCTCAAAACAGGATGATAGATGTTACCCATAATAGAAACGTTATTAACAAGCGCTTTAGTCTTGAATCTTTGCAGGACAATATTACGTATGTTCTTACAAGACTGCATTTACAACTAGCATCCAATTCAACAGATGTTGACCCACGGATAGTTCACCTTTTCCAGGGATATCATAAACTTGTGAATTTCTCTAATGATGATCTCGATGCCATTTTGAATAGAAAGACCAGACATTATTTACCTGGATATGGCAGATTATCGTTTATGATTTATTTAAAATCGTTGATCGATCCGAGTTTTTTCAGAGTTGAAGAACAGCTTACCAAGGGAATGGTTATGCGTTATGCGAGAATGATGGAGAATGACATTCCTGACTTGGTGCATACTGATTTAGAAATCATCCATACCTATTACAATGCCATAGATGATATTTTTAAGTATGTAGACGGCGAAATAGCGATACGACATGACCATGCACTTTCCTATCGTCATAGAAATAAAAAATCATATGCCTATCAAGCCTTTACACTTCAGGAATTATCAGGATTGGTCAATATGATTTACCATGATGTTTTTAAACCCAGAAATCTTGCCGATCTGACTTTGGCCCCACAGTTTTTTGCAGATTGGGAATTGGCCTTGTTTCAATTGACAAACAGTGATTTTTTAGGCATAGATAACAGGAAGATGCTCACCAGAAAATTGAAAAATAATGTTCCTAAAGGATATTTTCCAGGTCGTTATATCAAACATGAATTGGAGTATTTTGTGTTGCAACCTATTCGAGCACAGCTGAAACTTAGCATAGAAGAAGAGCTAACAGCCGCTGTTCTTGAACAAAGAGGTAAGGATCTGAAAAAGGTCTACATTTTCATCCATGAGCCCAGAGTTACCAAATGGTTTTCAAGTGCAAATATCAGAGAGTATTTGGAAAGCGGCATAGAACCTGAATTAGGTTTATTGTATAAAGCAAATGTTGTTATGATTGTAGAGACCAAACAATGGTCAGAAGGTGTACATTTTCCTCAAATGGGTGCCAGGGCTATCAAAATATTGCGAGAGATCAAAGAGTCTGATGGTTTTATAATTACGAATGGAGAGAACGCTGCTATGATGACTGATATTATAGAAATCGATCATTTCCATATCGGTAAAGTCCTTCATGAGATGACAGCCAGAATAATGGGCATACCAAAGAATAGTGGATTTATTCAGTTTGTTCCTGCCGGGGTACGAACAACGCTTGCCTATCCAACACCTGTTCAAACCGCTAAAGATTTTGAGGGATTAATGAAGAGCCCATTATTTGAAACCTTAAAGAATCAGATGGGAGAAGAAAAATTGTTAGGGATTATTTCAAAGGATGCCATTGACAACGGGACACCTTTGGCGGATCTTTTGGCAAATCTAGAGGCACAATTGACAAGCGGTAAGAAACGTGACAAAGTCAGGTCCTCCTTTGCAGGAGGGGTCTATAAAGATGGCCTTCCATGGAGTGGTGTGCTGGCCGAAATTGATACAAAACAGCACAACTGGAAATTTGCTGCACACATTGCTCAAAAGAAACCAAAAAATGTTCCATCACTTGTAAAGGAGTATCAAAAGAAAAGCGGTAATAAAAACCCGATTGAACTCGCTTGGAATGGAGGTTATATTTTAAATCCAGAGTTGGTTGGAAAATTAGGCTTACCAGAAACGTATATCGGATCGCCGCTTGGACTCCTGATAATGAATAAAAAAGTCTTTTGTCCGCCCCTTTTTAACAAACCGGCATTTATTATTTATAAAAATGGAAAAGTGGATATTAGAAAAGTCAATAGCAGGGCCGGTTTTTTACTTAGCGTAAAAGGTAGCAGACTTGATTTTTCTGGCTCCAATTACAATTGTCATAGCGATTCTCAACCTTGTTATTATGACCTGTCATACCCGGATGAATTTATCGAAGGGAATGGGAATGTAATTATACGTGTAGCAGGGAATACGGTAAAGCAAATTATAAGGACAAAGGTTGGTGAAAAAGTTCAAATGAAACCGGTTGGAATTACACTGTCTGTTCCTGAGAAACTCTTTAAAAGTGAGTTTTTTGAGGTTGATAAGGCCATAGAAATAAACCTAAAAGAGCCTGAGACAAATCCGTATTATTGGAAAGAAGTGATGTATGCCATTGAGGCAGGCCCCTTGTTGATCGATAATGGAGAACAGGTGCTCGACATGGAAGAAGAAGGATGGAAAACTCAAAATTCGATCAGAACTCAGGCGGCCAGATTGGATTTTACAGACATGCGCGGACCAAAAATAGCCGTTGGGATAACCAAAGAAGGAAAACTCATGGTATTGATGGTCAATGGAAGAATTCGGGAATCGGTGGGAGCTACGCATTTTGATATGACAGATATTCTGTTGAAATATGGTATGCACAAAGCTATGGGATTCGATCCGGGAGGAAGCAGTACCTTAGTGGTGGGTGGAAAAGTGATGAACATATCACCCTATAATAAGAATTATGAAAAAGATATTTATGCCTTGCCACCTGAACCAAGGTTTGTTGCAAATACCATAATGGGATGGATCGAAGAATGAATCAATCCGCAAAAACGAATCTCCCGTAGAAGTTAAAAGATTTGATTGCACCCATTTCTTTACGTTCACTTGCTTATAGCAACGCTCCTGTACTTTCCTTTTTTAGTTTACCGAGGATAGCTTTACTTTGCAGTATCAATGAGCGAATCAAAGCACATATCAATGAATAAATACATCTCTCTATATTGGAGGTGCCAACTTTTGGGATGGGGTACAGTTTCTATTTACTGGGCATATGTGGTTTTCAGTCGAGACGATTACGGGTATTTTTTTACTTTGCTTAATTATGTACTTGATATTTCAATAGGAATCTTATTAACCCATGGCTATAGATTCATTGCCATAAAATTAAACTGGAACTCGCTTAGTTTACGCGAGTTGTTTGTAAGAATTGTACCTTCGATCATTGCAATGGCAGTGTTATATGCGTTTTTAGTAAATCTAAAATTTTATTTTTATTGGGAATGGATAGGGGAATGGAAATGGGCAGGAGGAAATGGTCTTTCTTTATCGGAATCGCTGACCTATTGGGATCCAGTTTTGATTACAGGATTACGATTGATGGCAATTTGGATTTTAGCCTATCATTTATACCATTTCTATCAAAGAGAAATTGATACAGCAAGACAAAATGCCGAACTTTCCATTATTGCAAAACAAGCACAGTTGGATAATTTGGCGGTACAATTAAACCCGCATTTTTTGTTCAATTCTTTAAACTCTATTAAGTCTTTAGTGATCGAAGATCCTAAAACAGCAAGAAGGGCCATAGATCTATTGTCTGATATTCTCCGTAGTTCTCTGTATGAAAAAGACGCTGCATTAATTACAATTAAGGATGAATTAGGCTTGGTGAACGATTATATCGAGCTGGAGAAGGTACGTTTTGAGGAACGTCTGAATATGACTGTACATATGGATGAATCGTTGAATAATCATCAAATTCCTCCATTGAGCATACAGTTGTTGGTAGAAAATGCTATTAAGCATGGTATCGATAAACGCATCCAGGGAGGAACCATTGTTTTATCGATTCAACAGAAAAAGGAACTTTTGGAAATTAAGGTTCAGAACCCCGGAAAAATTCTTGAAAAAGGTTCAGACAATGGCATTGGTTTACAAAACTTATCGAAAAGATTATTAATTCAGTATAATGGGGAGGCCAGTCTCATTTTGAAAAATGAAAGCAAAGATCAGGTAACAGCAACCATTCAAATTCCAATGTGTATAAAATGAATAGCTACAAAACCATAATTATAGATGATGAGCGCCTGGCTCGTGAGGAAGTGAAAAGAGCCCTGTCAAATTACCCTGAATTTATGGTGCTTGGAGAAGCATCCAATGTAGACGAGGCCATTGATTTGATAGAGAAAGAACATCCGGATCTGATATTCTTGGATATCCATATGCCGGAAAAAACGGGCTTTGATCTCCTGGAAGAATTGACCATGGTTCCTGAGGTAGTATTTACAACTGCCTATGACAAATATGCTGTCCAGGCCTTTGAAGTAAATGCCTTGGATTATCTGGTCAAACCTTTGCGAGAAGAACGTTTTTCAATAACCATTGAAAAGATAAAAGCAGGATTTTCAAAAAATGAAGTAAAGAAAGACCCTTTACCCATGCACTATAAGATATTCATTAAAGACGGAGAACAGTGTCATTTTATCCCCTTATCGGATATAAGACTTATTCAATCCATGGATAATTATGCACGCTTGTTTTTTAATGATGAAAAGGCCATGATCAAGCGCTCGTTGAATGTTTTACAGGAAAAGTTAGATCCTGCGATTTTTTTTAGAATCAACAGGAGTCAAATTATTAATACACAATACATTCAAGAAATTCATCCGCATTTTAATGGCAAACTGCAGATCACGTTAAGCTCAGGAGAATCTTTAGAGGTTTCGAGCCGTCAGTCTGCCAAATTTAAAAACTGGAATAGTTTATAATTAAGTAAAAAATGAAAAGAACCGCTAACATATTTGCCTTGTCCCTGGTGTTTATCATCATATTTCAATTTCAGGCTGTTGCACAAAACGCCTCAGCATTTGTAATAGGAACCAGCCATACCATAGCATCAAAAATTTTAGATGAAGAACGAACTTATATTCTTGAACTTCCTGAATCCTATGCAACAAGTTCAAAAGAGTATCCTGTCTTGGTTTTACTAGACGGAGAAGTGACCTACCATTCTCATTCAGGAATTCTGAAACAGATGGTTCAAGGTGGTCAGATACCCGAAATGATCATTGTTGCCATTACAAATGTTGATAGAGTAAGAGATTATACTCCTACCAATTATTTGACAAACTTAAATGGGTCGAGTGCTGCAGAAAATCAAAAAACAAGTGGTGGCAGCGCAGCCTTTTTAGATTTTATTGAAGAAGAGTTATTGCCCCAGGTTGAAGCAAATTACAGAAGCAATTCCTTTAAAATAATGGTGGGAATTTCTCATGGTGGCTTGTTAGTAGGATCGGCTTATCTGTCAGAAAAAACGTCATGTAATGCATTTATTTCAATGGATCCAAGTTTTTGGTGGGACGATCAATATGTGGTAAAGCAAATAGACAACATAGATATTGGGCAGATACAAAACAAGAGAATCTATGTATCTACGGCTGATAAATTTGAGAATTTTGACAGAATTCCAGGTGTTTATAAAGCAAATGTCAATGCCCATGAACTGTTTAATACAACTGTAAAAAACAAAGGGGTTTCTCCTGAAAATATTGAACTTGCATATTTTAAAGAAGAGAATCACTGGACCGTAGCATTGATGAGTTTGTATCATGGGATGCAGTTCATCTACAAGGGACTTAGAATGAAAAACATGAGTAACAATTCTATAGATGAGATTGAATCGTATTATAAAACAAATTACAATGGGGCGTTTTTACCTCCGGAAAATGACATCAACTCAATAGGGTATGACCACCTCAGAGAGGAGAATTATAGTAAGGCCCTGGCATTTTTTACCTTGAACACCACAAATTATCCAGAGTCTTCAAATGCCTATGACAGTTTAGGAGAGGTATATATGGTGATGGATGATAGAGAAAATGCTCTTCGGCATTATAAAAAATCTATAAAACTAGACCCGAATAATGAGAATGCCAAACAGATGATAGGCAAATTACAAACTGAATAATCCGAATGAATTTTAAGAGAGAACAACTTGATTTAAGCTTTTAGGAGTTTGAAAATGGATAAGAACAATCAAAAAAGAATTAAAATAAACAGTAATAAAATGAAAAATTATACAATTTTAGCCATTCTCGCATTCATAGCATTGAATGCCTGTAAGAAGGAATCTACAACCACAACTACTGATCCTGTAATTTCTGAAATTATAAGTTCAGCACCTGCAACTTCAGAACCCACATTAGAATCCTATAAAAAAGGCGAGAAATGGGTATGGTTAGAGAAAAGCGTAGCGGAAGGAAGAATCAGATGGGAAGGAAAAGAATTACAAGAGGTAGTCGCATTTAAGGGCAGTTTAGGGTTTTGGAATGGTAAGGATACTATTTTGATTTCAAATACTTTAAACCAGGAACAAAGCAGCACTCCTTATAGAAGCTGGCC
This sequence comes from Lutimonas sp., assembly GCF_051011215.1. Taxonomy (NCBI): domain Bacteria; kingdom Pseudomonadati; phylum Bacteroidota; class Flavobacteriia; order Flavobacteriales; family Flavobacteriaceae; genus Lutimonas; species Lutimonas sp. Next base: position 13,175 of record NZ_JBPCUJ010000048.1, on the reverse strand, counting down.
GTTAAAGGTTGGTAAAAAGTGGAAATACGAGAGTGACTGGAAAAACTCTGAAGGTACGCCAATGAAAACAAGTATGGACGTTGAAGTCGTGTCATATGAAGAAGAGTTCGTACTTGCGGGAAGATTTATGGCTTTCAAAATTGAATACAAAGGAACCATTACTAATTCGATTGGAGGAAGTTCAGATTTCCATGAAGTGTATTGGTATGCACCGGAATTAAAAGTGAATATCAAAAAAGCTCAAAATGATGGTTACGGTTCCTATATGCTCGAATTATATGACTATAAAAAAGAAGAATAAAAAAGATGAAACAATTATTTGAGTTGCTAATTATAGCACTGATTAACTTGTCAATGGTTGGTCAGGAACTACAAATTGAAAAGGCTGCTTTGTCAGACACAGCAGCCTTGACTATCAATATTCAAAACCTGGCACAAGATTATTTGCAACTCAGTCAGAAAGGAGGTCATGAAATTGAATTATATGATCGTTATATGATTCAAATATTGGCTGGCGATTATCAAGCGGCAATCGAGACCATTGAATCGCTCAGAGAAAATTCATCAATGAACAATGGGCACCCGGCATATATGCCATATGATTTATTTTCAAATGCAAAAATGGCCCAATTGGTATCTGGCCGTACATTTGAGGAGGAATATCAATCTGGGTTTAGTATTTATTTGAAGCATTGTAATGATGCGCAAGCCTATTCAGCCGACATTGTTTTCATCACTTATGATGCTGTCGCCCAGTATACTAATAGTTTTAAGACAAATTACAATTCCATTCCTGACACCTCTGTTAATTTGGATCAGGCGAAGGCTCTTTTAAAATCTTATTTTTTGTATCATGTTTATTCCCTGACTGAACCTATTGTTCAAAAAGAAATAAAAAGCGATGAGAACAGAAGGTATATTATAAAAGAGGCGCTCATCGTATCACCCAGAGATGGTGCTGAATTATCTGTAATTACAGCTCGAAAAAGAAATTCAGACCCCATGCCTGCCGTTTTGGATTTCACCATTTATGTAGAAGAATCGAATGAGAAACTTGCTATTTTGGCAGCCTCAAAAGGCTATGCCGGAGTAGTGGTGAACTCCAGAGGGAAAAGACAAAGTAAGGATGCTATTGATCCGTTCAAACATGAGTTTAAAGATGTGTATGCGGCCATAGACTGGATTAGCAAGCAGAAGTGGAGTAACGCCAAAGTAGGTATGTATGGTGGTAGTTATGATGGTTTTTCTCAATGGGCCTCTATGAAAGAAAAAGTACATCCAGCGTTAAAGACTATAGTGCCAATGGTTTCTATAGCTCCAGGAATTGATTATCCTATGGAAAACAATATCTTTTATAATTTCCCTTATAAATGGATTCCTTATGCTACTAATAACAAGTTATTGGATAAAGCGGCCAATTTTGATCGGCAACGATGGAATGACCTCGAACATACTTGGTTTGCTTCTGGCGCGGCCTTCAGAAAAATGGATAGTATTGAAGGGATTTCCAGGCCTTTGTTTCAAGAATGGATCAGCCACCCTTCTTATGACAACTATTGGCAGAAAATGATCCCATATAAGGAGGAGTTTAGTCATATTGATATCCCTATTTTGAGTATCACCGGCTATTATGATGACTCACAGCGGGGTGCCATGTATTATTATCAAGAGCATTTAGAATACAAGCCTGATGCGGAACATTACTTACTTATTGGCCCCTATGATCATTGGAGTGCACAGAGTCGCTCAGGTACGAATTTAAGAGGTTATCAAATTGATGAAGTAGCACATCTGAATATTAGACATGGCCTGGCTTATGAGTGGTTTGACCATATCCTGAAAGGAAAGAGAAAACCAGCCCTGCTCAAAGACAAGGTCAACTTTCAGGTGATGGGAGCCAATACCTGGATGCATAAACCTTCATTATCTGCCATGACTAATGCGTCGCTTGATTTTTATTTAGGGAATGAAAAGTCGGCAGGTCATTATACCTTGCTGCATGACCAGCCTGCAAAAGGAACTGTACAATTAGAAGTAAACCTGGCGGATCGATCCACAATGAATAATACCAATTACTATCCCTGGCCCATCATTAAGGACAGTATCAACTTAGATGATGGACTGGTGTTTATCAGCGAGCCGATTCAAAAAGAAATGATCTTGAATGGTTCCTTTACAGGGGAATTACTGGTAGAAAGCAATAAAAAAGATTTTGATTATTCTGTTGTCCTTTACGAACGCACCTCGGAAGGCAGGTATTTTCAATTGAGTTTTTATATAGGAAGGGCGAGTTTTGCTAAATACAGGGAGCAAAGAGAACTATTGATCCCGAATAAGCTAACGACTATTAAATTTGATAATACAAGAATAAGCGCTAAGAAAATTTCAAAAAACTCCAGGATCGTCGTGGTGATCAATGGGAATAAAAACTCCTATGGACAGATTAATTATGGAACAGGAGGTGATGTGAGTAGTGAATCTATCCGAGATGCCACCCTTCCGTTACAGTTAATAATTGATAGTCGAAGCAAGATTACCCTGCCGATATGGAATGAAAAGTAACAACTCTTTTTAACTCAGATAGCGCTCATCCAAAATCTTCTTAAAAGTACGTCCAATAGGTACCGTGGCCTTGGTCTGCAGGTAAATTTGATTTTTTGCAATTTTGACAACCATGCTTAAATTGACGATATGCGATTTATGGACTCGGATAAAACCGTATTCCGATAAGGTGTCCTCCCAGTATTTTAAAGATTCTGAGGAGATGTATTTCTTGTCACCATAGTATACATCCGTGTAATCGGCGTCGGAATTGATGTGAGAGATTTGATCAATATCAATTTTAATATGCTCATGTCCTGATTTTAAAAACAGCGATTTTGAGGTTTTTAAATTTGATGGATTCTTGTCCTTTGCAACTTGACCATGCATCGATAATTTAGAAACAGCCTTTACAAACCGTTGAAAAGAAAATGGTTTTAGAAGGTAATCGACAACGTCCAGATCATAACTTTCCAAGGCATAATCAGGAAAGGCTGTAGTTAGGATCACCTTTGGTGGATTTGAAATTGATTTTAAAAAGTCAATACCTGATAATTTTGGAAGGTGAATGTCTAAAAAAATAAGGTCTACAGCAGCCGATTTCAAGAAGGACATTGCCTGAATAGGATCAGAAAAAGTAGCGAGCAATTCCAAAGAACCCAGGTCTTCAATATACCTTTTTAGAATACGCTGAGCAGGTGCCTGATCTTCTATAATGATGCAATTCATCACGGCGTTATTTGGTTTAACTGAATTTCCAAGCATACCTCGAACAGTTCTTTTTTACTGCTGATTTCCAGTGAATGCTGTTTGGGATAGAGTAATTTAAGTCTTTTTTTGACATTTTTCAAGCCAATGCCTTTCGAGAGGTTGTCCGTATTTGATTGCTCCTGGAATGAATTGCTACATTCAAAAACAAGTAGGCCCGCATTGTCAACGCTCAGGCGAATAGCTATTTCTATGTTTTCCGACTGGCTGGACGTACTGTGCTTAAAAGCATTTTCAATAAATACCATCAGAAGTAAGGGCGCTATTTGAAAAGTCTTTCCTTTGATATCAGAAGAGAAAGAGACGCTCCCTCTTCCCTCCATGTGCATTTCATTCAGTTGAATAAAATTCTCCAGTTGTTCAATCTCCTTGTTGATGCTCACGTATCGGGCTTTACATTCATAAAGCGTATACCTTAGAAAGTCTGATAAGGCCAAAATAATCTCAGGTGTTTTACTTGAATTTTCGATGGCATGGGCATAAAGATTGTTCATGTTATTGAACAAAAAATGTGGGTTTATCTGAGATTTAAGCAGTTGAAGCTCCCCTTCCTGGGCCTGTAATTTAACCTCGTCCAATTCTTTTTGCTTGATGACGGCATCCCAGGCAAATTTAAAGCCGGAAAGAATAATAATGGGAGGCAGCACATCGAGCAGGTTAAAAAAGATGTTCGGGACATGTTTACCTCGTGTATCGGGATAGTAAATCTGTTCAAGAACCCCTTCTTCGAGTAGGATTACAATGGATATTAGGACGGCAAACCAAAAAAAGAAAGCCACATAATTTTTTTTGTACAAAAAACGATCAAGCAGGACGTAATTCACCACCATAGCAGCGGCAACATAGGTCAGGAAAAAAGCGATCTCATGTCCTTCAATCAAGGGATCATTTTTGTCAAAGGAATAAAATAAGAAAACAATGACGATAAGAATCAATTGGAACAGCAGTTCTTTTGACCATTTGTATTGTAGATTCATCATTTAGAAAGCATTGTATGACAAATATAAATACAAATTGTTCAGTGTTTTAGAATTAAATCCGCCAACGACATATTTTCACCGGTTAACGGATTTTTTAGCTCCTAAAACAATTTAAAGTCATTGACAAGATGAATTCTGTCGTTCACGGAATTGTTTTTTTATACCCATGATATTTGAATTTCTTTGCATGATTATTATTCATAAAGGAAATGAAGTCCATGAGATACCTGATTCTGATTCTATTTGTAGCGATAACGAACCCGTTATTGGCTCAAAGCAATACGATCACCATTAGTGGTAAGGTTGTTGAAAAGAGCAGCCAAGAGGCTGTTCCTTTTGCCACAGTCTTAATACAGCAATCAGAGAATAATCAAAACATTACAGGTACAACCACTGATGAAGAAGGGAATTTTACCTTAGACGTAAAAGCGACAAATTTTACAGTAGAGGTAAGTTTTATTGGCTTTAAATCACTTGCCATTTCTGATTTTGAGGTGAAGGGTGGTATGGTTGACCTGGGCATTATTGGCCTTGAAAAGGTCAATACAGTGCTTGAAGAGGTTGAGCTTCGGGCGGAAAAGTCTTCTACTGAATTCAAACTTGATCGCAGGGTATTTAATGTGGGTAAAGATTTAAGTTCAACAGGGATGGGGGCTTTGGAACTACTGAATAATGTTCCTTCTGTGAGCGTCAGTATAGAAGGAGATATCAGTTTAAGAGGTAGTTCAGGAGTACAAATACTCATTGATGGAAAGCCGTCTATTCTGGCCGATGATCCTGCCAATACCTTGAGTTCTATAACAGCGGAAATGATCGAAAGAATAGAAGTCATTACAAACCCATCCGCAAAGTACGATGCGGAAGGAACGTCAGGGATATTGAATATTGTCTTGAAAAAGGATGATAAAACAGGGATGAACGGATCTGTAACCTTGAATACGGGTATTCCGGATAACCACAGTATCGGTTTTAGTTTGAATCGCAGAACCGAGAAATTTAACCTGTTTACGCAACTCGGTGTCGGCTATAGATCCTTGCCAAGGGAAAGTGAGAACAGCAACCAGGACCTGGATAATAACACTATTGTGAATAGTGAGGGGACGGCCTATCGCAATGAAAACTTTTACAATATCATTTTGGGAAGTGATTACTATGTCAATGAGCTCAATGTGATTACCCTCTCAGGAAATTATGCCTATGAGATTGAAGACCAGCCTTCAGAAACCTATTTTGAGTATTTTGATAGTTCAGGAGAATTGGTGTCATCCTGGAAGCGAGAAGAAACGACGGAGGCAACAAATCCAAAATGGCAGTTTGACCTGCAGTATAAAAAAGAATTTGAAGACTCAAAAGAGCATTTGTTATTGTTCAGCACCCAAGGAAGGTTTTTTGGAAAGGACCAGGCTTCAGAGTTCGTCGTAACACCTATTGAAGGGGATCAGGATTTTAATGATCAGCAAACAGAGACCGAGTTTCAACAAGCTGAATATATTTTTAAACTGGATTATACCAAACCCTTTTCTGAGCGCATGACTATGGAACTGGGATCTCAGTATTTTATAAGTGATGTAGGGAACGACTATACCGTCCGGGATCTGATTGATGGCGAATGGGTCACAGATCCAAACCTTACCAATAACTTTGAATTTGATCAAAAGGTTTTTGGTATCTACGGAACCCTGTCTTACGAAGGTGATGTATGGGGATTTAAGGGAGGTCTGCGATTGGAGAACACCAGCCTTCAGACCTATCTTACGGATACCGATGAACGCAACAGTCAATATTATACAGATTTGTTTCCAAGTGCTCATATTTCGTATAAATTATCGGATGTGACCTCATTTCAACTGGGTTATTCATCAAGGATTTACCGCCCGCGATTATGGGACCTGAATCCATTTTTCAACATTAGAAATGATTTCGTGATACGAAAAGGGAATCCCTATTTGCAACCTGAATATACAGATTCATTCGAGCTGACCAGTATTCTGGTATTTGAAAAACTTTCTTTAAATGCCGGCACCTATTATATCTATACAACCGATGTTATTGAGCGTGTGACTACTTTTGAGGATAATGTAAGTATCACAACACCTGAAAATGTGGGAACCAATCAAAGAATTGGATTTGAGGTGAATTTCAAGTACAGTCCGATCAATTGGTTTACGTTGAATGGGGACTTTAATTACGGCTATTTCAAACGATTGGGAGATTTTGAGGATCAATCTTTTGATTTTACTGGGGATCAATCTACTTCAAGATTGACAGGGAAGTTTAAATTACCTGCCCAATTTGAACTGGAGATAATTGGCAATCATCAATCTTCCTTTCAAAACATTCAAGGTGAAGTATCAGCTGTGACCTTTGCAGATATGGGATTACGGAAAAAAATATCGAAAGGAAAACTTGTACTGAATTTAAGCGTGAGGGATGTGTTTGCTTCGAGAAATAGAGAGATCATGACCTATGGGGAGGATTTTTATGTCTACAGTAATAGTGCCAGAGGTCGTTTTGTAACGCTCGGTCTGAGTTACGGTTTCGGAAAAGGCGAAGCAATGACCTATTCGGGAAGAAGACGATAGGATATTAAGGTGAAGGTTTTACAGCTAATTTTGGAGCTTTCATACTGCTACGAAATTTTCGTAAGGAATAGTATGAATCTATTTTATGGATGCTTCCCAACCCATTGTTTCACCATGTCAGCAAATTCAATGTAGCGATCCTGGTATGAAAAATGTCCGCAATTTTCAAATATCTGTAGCTCACTGTTTGGCATGCGCTCATTCAATCTTTCTCCATTATCTTTTAATAAGATCGCATCGTCATTTCCCCAAAATATTTTAGTTGGCGTCGTTATTTTTTCCAGCAAAGGGTCTACCTGAGCTAAACTTTTTGGATAATCTTTAAACCATTTCATAGTGTCCGATACTTTTCCGCTATACGCTTTTTTATAATCAGACATTTCATACTCGTTCGGGACATAATTCACATAACAGATGCGTTTTCCTGCCTCTACAAGGGCCCCGTTTCCGGCAACTTTAAATATTGATCGCCAAAAACCTGATCCCACCATTTTTCTGATAACACTGGCATTCGATGATGGTGCGATGGCCGGTCCGTCTCCGACCATGATAGACTTCACCTTGTTCTTAAATACGCCCACATAGTATAGAACAGTGGGCATACCTACATCGGGGCCTACTAAATGCGCATTTTCGATCTTAAAATGAGCTATAAAATCGTTTAAAAAGTCACCTTGAAATTTAAAATTCATAAATGTGGGGCTGGTATCACTTCTCCCAAATCCAGGCAGATCATAGGCATAGAGGTTGAATTGATCTTTTAAAATTTCCCAAATAGGAGCAAAAGCCATAATACTGTGTGGAAAAGGGGATAACAGTACAACGGTTGGTTTCTTTTCGTCAATAAGTGACTTAGCGATTCGAATTTGAATTCCATTTATTGAAATGTATTCAAAAGGCATTGGAAAAGGTTTTTCAAAAGTTGGTTTTTCACTATACCCGTTTTTTTTACGTAAGGCATTGAGCTTTGATATTTCGGGAGTGACTACTCCCAATACAGAGGCATTTAGTTTGTCGTATAAATTGATTTTTGAAATGGATTCATTCATGCTCATAACAGTTAATTATTAGAATAACGGGTTTAGCATAAATTTAATCAAAATTCATAGGAAATTAAAGGAATTGTACAGATTATGGCTAAGAACGCGGTGATTAATAGTATTGATCCGATTCAGGTTCAAAATAAAAAATGTATTTCCAGTGATTAAAATGATTCAAGAAAACGAATGAATACAAATATTTTTTTCAAAATGACTATTACCATAAAATAGTGAAAGAAATGTATCGATTTCAACTTCCTATTGGAAGTTCTTTTGTTCATTTAAGAACAGGGTACTTTTGCGACTGAGAAGTTCAAGAAATTCTAACTCATGTCCATAATTTAATAATTCAAAATCAAAGGTATCATCTTCAACGTATCTGATAAACTCTTCAACTCGATGTTCAGGGATGCTAAAGTTTTCAACCAAATAATCAGATCCAAGATAGTATTTAATGTTTTCTGCTGGTACTTCAGGAACCCCGGCTTCTTCTTTATTGGGAACTTCAGATCTGAATAGAGGTATTAAGAGTTGATCTACCACATTGACCACATTTAACCCATTCACCATGGTTTTACCCTGTTCATTTCTGTCTAAATAATCTATTTGGCTTTCGCCATCATCACCTAGGCCGGAAATTTCATCGTAACTGATGCTGAAATAGAAGGCATCAAGTTTGGGATTGAAGGTTGTTAATTTATTGGCATCAGTTACAAGGTTCCCGGAAAGTTCTTTCTTTGGGATGACTACTTCGTCAAGGATATTCATCTTTTCAATTAAATAAACACTCATCCTATTTGATTCTAAGACCGCTTTATTGACCGTTACATCAATACTTTGATATTCTAAAGCCCGAAATTCCAACATGTCGTTCAAGGCAACAGCGATGATGAATTGCCCATTGGCGTCGGTTACCGAACCTTTCTGAGACGATGAATTATAAACCGTTATACCTTCTATATCACTTCCTTCCACAATGATTTTCCCAATAATTTCTTCTCTTTTAATATCTTGTGACATTACAAAGAAACTGGTGCTTAACAATAGGATTGATAGGATTAATCTCATAATTGAACGTTTTACTTTGAATTCATGTTTTATAATGGGCAATTTGTTGCAGATTTCAACGAATCTTTTTTTTAAAAACTTAGAATAAGTTACCACTTTTTTATCTATTCTGCATGTTTTAAGACCAACAATGAACAGATAAAGTCGAAAAAGAACATAGTTTATCTGCAGAATTCACCTTGCTGAACAAAGGCGATATGCCAAGAAGGGCGATCTTAAAACATGTGAGTAAAGTATTTCTCCTTTAGTTTGGAAACGTCGCAAACAAGCGACTCCATTTGTAACTGAGGTGTTTGGGAAAGAAACAAAGAATACCTTGTGTTTTAGTTTAAGTCGTGCAAAATTAGCAATGGTACGGAACTTTCAAAGGTTTGTTTTAAAGTGACACTTTCTTTGAATAGCCTGTTAAAAAAGCCTTTATGGCCTCTTATAAGACAGATAAGTTTTGAATCATTCTCTCTAATATAATCGTGAAGATCCTGGTTGGTATCGCCTGTGCCAAAGGCATATTCAATAGAAGGGTTTAAATCTTTAATAGCTTCCAGAGATTGCTCAATGGTATCTGTATCAGATTCAGATATATGTAAGACTTTAATCCTGCTCTTTTGTAACTGAGCTAATTCACGTAATGGCTGTATAACTTTCTCACCCGATAATATGGTATCGCCCAGTGCAAGGACAATTTCATCTAAATCATGAAAAAGATGTGTTTCGGGAACTACCAATACAGGAGCCGATGTTTTTGATATTACCCCACCGGCAACACTTCCTAAAAAGACTTCTTTTAGTCCGCTTGCACCTTTGGTACCCATAATTATATAATTATATTCGCCGCTATTTCCCAGTGAAGTAATACATGAAACAGCATGATCACTGAGAATTTTAGTCTTAAAATTGACATTGGGAAATCCTTTTTGGAATTTTTTAAGGAGTCTCTCCATGGATTGCTTAGAGTCCTTCAAAATCACACGGTCGATGTTTTTCATAGACATGATCGTCGGGTTTGAACTAAATGCATGCAGCAGTGTAATTTCCAATGCTTTCATTCCAAAAAGCTGGATAGCATATTGCAAGGCATTAGATGAAGTGGTGGAAAAATCTACGGGAACCAGAATTCTAATCATGACTTAAAATTTAGATGTAATCAAATTCGTATTTGAGTAGGTTGATTTTCATAAGTTAAGGGTATAAATATCTTATTTCAATGATTTTAGACAAGATTTATATTGACTTCAGTCAATTTTTGATAAAAAAAGTGGCTATTTAGATCTTTCATTTAAATTGAATTTTTCATGATACTCATTGATATCAAGGATCTATTTTTTTTAAAGAATCATCCTGGGAGTGTTTTGCAGTCATTTGATTTGAAGCTGAATCATACATACAGGCAACATCAATCTGGTAATTGTTTTAAAATAATACCTGACGCGTCGATGCTATGTTTTAAGAGTCTATGAATTAATTTTTTATTTCAAAGGATGGGTCGATAATGTTAAATCCAATTCAAAATCGGTATTTCGTCGATTTCTAATTTTTTACGAACTAATTGACCGTACTATTGTGATGGATTTAAAACCAGAACAATGAAAAAAATAATGACATGTTGCATTGCAGTGATCATGCTCCAAACCACTTTTGGGCAACAATTGGAAAAAGAGGCAGATAGTTTAAAAGAGCAAGGGCTTTTGATGCCGGCATTAATGAAATATGGCTCCTCATTTATGCAAAATGGATCCGAGGAGATATCGTATAAAATAGCTTCAACTGCAGCGCTTCTTTGGACTTCGAAAATGAGAGATACGGCATTTTATTTTTTAAACTATGCTGTTAGAAAAGATTCAACCTTAAAGCCTCTTTATGATCCACAATTTTTAAGCTTGATTAATGATCCCAGGTGGAAAGTCATAGAAGATGATCAGATCAGAAAGTATGAGATGAGAAACGGAGCTATCACAAACAAAACTTTTGCGAAGGAACTATTTGAAATGATCATAAAAGACCAGGGTTTCATGTATGCCGGAAACATTGAAAGAAGGAAATACATGGAGAATGGTGGGTATTTTTCTACCCCGGCCATATTTCCCTTACTGGCACTGGAGGAGAAAAATATGCAAGAAAACAAAAACAGAATTATTGAATTATTGGATAAATATGGGTGGCCAACAGCCTCTCAGGTTACAGAATATGCTGCGGCAGGAGCTGCTTTGATCATTAATCATGGTACCTATGAAATGCGATCAAGGTATTTCCCGATGTTAGAGGAGGCGTTCAAAAAAGGAGAGGCGCAACCGCTGAGATATGCCAAAATGCAAGACCGATTGCTTATTGAAGAGGGGAAAGAACAATTGTATGGGACACAAATAAGAATTGAACATAATACAAGGAAGATACAGCCCGTAAAGGATCCCCAATATGTAGATCAAAGAAGGGCTGAAATCGGGTTGGGTCCGCTGGCACCGTATTTGAAAAACAGATTTGACATAGACTGGGAGGTTTTACAAGAAAATAACAAGGCGAAATAAGACAGTTGAAAGAATGGTTTTGAAATATTTAGTTAATAGAATACCTAAAATGATCAAGAATTATTTCATCTTTGCCCCTGTTTTGTGACCGTTAAATGAGTCATGGAATCAGAATTAAAAGATGAATTAGATGAATCTATTTACAGTTCTTGGTCAGCTGCGTATCCTTGCAATTCTCGAAGGGATTTCCTATCTATTGTTGTTCCCAACCGTGATTCTTAAATATGGATACGACATGGGGATGCCCAATAAAATTGTAGGAAGTATTCATGGCTTATTATTCATATTATACAGTATTTGGGTAGGATATTATGCCTTAAAGCACAAGTGGGATCTGAAGAAAACCTTAATTTGTTTAGCAGCCTCATTGTTCCCTTTTGCGACTTTTATTGTAGATCATAAAATTCTTAAAAAAGAAGCCTTAAAGGAAGTTTCGGCCTCTGACGAGAGGTAGTTTTTATCCAGATCTTTATTCACTCCAGACAGAGGAATAACATACATCTCTCCAGTAGCCATCAATATTTTTCATCAAAATAAACTGACCGCTATAAGCTCCTTTGGAATAATAAATCGCAAACTTCCCATCCCTGAATACAACCGGCATAGAAATCTGAAACCAATTATGTCCCTGGAGTTGTTTCAGGGAAAAATTTTTAGGATCGCGAATGAGTTTATTAATGTTCTGTGATTCCATGTTGCTAAACCGATCCACGATATATCGTCGCTCGTCATCTCTTAGTTTTACAGAATCCAAATTCACCAAAGAATTACAAAGATCAAATTCACTTAAATAAAACAGTTGTCTGGAAAGGGGTTGATTCAAATCGGTGACGATTGTTTTAAAATAAACGGTGGGTATTGAATCAGACGTTACGACCTTTTTTAGAACTTCAAGCTCTGTTGGATCAATAGATTTTGATTTTGACTGTGCCTTTGCTGATTGAAAAGAAATAAGCATGATCAGTACGAGAAAAAGAGGATCTAAATTTTTCATAGGTAAACTAGCAACCAAATGTAGGGATTTTCTGATTTCTGTGATACATTTTAAGGGGTATTTCGATGATTAGGAGTAGAATAAAGTTGTTTTAAAAAAAACAAAAGAGAAGTAATAATGAGTTGACGGTTATTGGTTTTGTTAAAATGAAGTGGGTTTTTTGAGTAATTTGAAATTTTTTTGTTAAAAAATTTCGTATTTTTAGAAGACTAAAAAACTAACCAACATGAAAACTAAATTACTTCAAATGATGCTTGTCATTCTATCGATGACTTGTTTCAATTTTGCACAAGCCCAAAAAGATTCCAAAAAAAATCGTGAAAAGCCGAATATCATTATGATTATTTCGGATGATACCGGTTGGGGTGATCCTGGAATATACGGAGGAGGTGAAGGAAGAGGGATGGCAACACCAAATATCGATCAAATGGGTAAGGAAGGAATGCAGTTCTGGTCCTTTTATGGTCAACCCAGTTGTACGCCGGGTAGAGCAGCCATGCAAACAGGTCGAATCCCTAATAGGAGTGGAATGACCACTGTTGCTTTTCAAGGCCAAGGAGGTGGACTTCCTGCAGGAGAATGGACGCTGGCTTCTGTTTTAAAGAAAGCAGGATATAAAACATACTTCTCAGGTAAATGGCACCTGGGAGAAGAAGAATATGCGATGCCTATAGCACATG
>NZ_JBPCUJ010000047.1:0-6656 GCF_051011215.1 Lutimonas sp. | reverse complement strand
GTTCTATCCAGCAAGAACACCTATAAGCTCGTTGTTCCTCCTCACGTTCCTGCTCAACTATTTTGGTCAGTAAATGTCTATGAGTTTGAAACAGGAGGCACCTTTTTCGACAATGTGGATAAAGTAGCTATGTCTTCTAAGCAAGAAGATTTGATCACCAACAAAGACGGCTCGGTTACGTTAACCTTTGGTCCTGAATGTCCGGTGGGTATGCCTGAATCCAATCACGTTCCCACAACGGGAGATGGTACCTGGTTCACTTTGTTCAGATGGTATGGACCACAGCCTGAATTGTTTTCACAAACGGAAGACCGTTGGATGCTGAATGATTTTGAACTATTGGATGTTGTGAAGCCGTAATAAAGAGGATTGAAGCATGAAGCTCACTTTGAGATCTCACCTGTACAGATGGACTCTAAGTGGGCTTTTTTATTGCCATTTATTTCAAATTTTCTTCAGTCTTAAACCTGTTGAATTATACCATCATCGTATCGAATTGTACAATTTCTGCGACCCTCATCTACGCACATTTGCAGTGTAATTTAAACAGATAATCAAAATGAAAAAGTCAAGATTAAACTATGTATTTCTACTGGCATTAATGTTAATCATTGTATTGGTCAGTTCATGCTCACCTTCCATGAGAACAACTCCAGAAAACGAAATATCGAAATACAAATTCGTTGGAGGCTACCCTACTCAAACCACAATAGACAAAACTTTTGATGAGTTGGATATTCAACGAGTATCACAGATATACCTAGAATTTATGCCTTTAGCATCTCAACAAGCGTTGTTTAAAAGTCATATAGAAGAATCAGGAATGAATACCGGAGATGTTGCAGTCTTCACAGAAACAGGAGCCGGAAAAGTAAATCACATTGGACTCACTTACAATACTGAAAGTATTTATGCAACGGCTTACATTGACCTGAAGATTGTTGGCGCTTATGTTGTGGAAACACCTCCCAATGTATTAGGAATAGTAAACGATGGTTGGATGCGATTCGTTACTGACCTAGGTAACGCAGGCCCAGATAAGGGCGAAGGAGGCAAGTACTTGATCGTTCATAATGACTATGATGGTATTATCCCTGAAGGATATTTTGTTTATAAAACACCAACTTACAGAAACTGGGTAATGGTGCGTGGATTTGAAAATTTAACAGGCTCTGGAAACGATGCGATTGAATACTATCAGCAAAACTTCAAACTTTATCCTTTAGGTCATCAATCTGAGATTAAGAATCGGTATTTCAATTATTCTGTTGAAAAGAACATCAACACCACGCATCCTAGAAACGAATCGTACATGAAGTTGATTCATGAAACAGTACAGTATGAACCCAGTTCTGCGTTTACAGCTTATGAATTAGGGCTTTTAAAAAGCCTTGGTATTGAAAAAGGAAAGGACTTCAATCCAGACCATAGAACAATGGATATTTACAAAAGAGGCATTGAAAGAGGAGATGCAATGGCAAAAGCAAATGCTTATGCAAATCGTCTTCATGACGCAAAAGTTTATGAGGATAGACAGTATGAACATTTATTCATTGGTGGTAGCCATGAATTTATGAACGATGACGTTCTTAACCTCGATGCTCGAACTCTGTTTCATTACGAAGCAATAGTCATTACACCAGCTATGACCAATAAGATGATCGGTATTGGATCTCAATATGTTTCTGGTTATCGTGATAATAAGGGGGATTTTCTGATGGGAGAGAACAACTATAAACTTCATTTACCTGCAGGAATTCCAGCTAAAGACTTTTGGTCTGTCACACTTTATCATCCAGATACCCGTTCATTGCTTGAAAACGGAATGATCAAACCTAGCATTAACTCGTATGACAAGCCGGAAGTAAATGAAGACGGGTCTGTTGATTTATACTTTGGTCCAAAGGCCCCAATAGGGAAAGAAAAAAATTGGATCAAAACCATTCCTGGAGAAGGATGGATGACTTTAATTAGACTTTACGGCCCTTTAGAGCCTTATTTCGATCAATCATGGAAGCCAAATGACATTGAGAAAATTCAAACTAGAAATTAATATCAAATGAAAGAGGAGGTGCTAATCTTTTTTAAGGACGACTAAATCGAAATCAAGAACATTATAGAACCTCAGAATAGGAGAACTAATGTAAAAAGCCCACTTCGAGTTTTCACCTCATCAGGTGGACTTGAAGTAGACTTTTTTATACACTTTCATTCAACTCACTCACAACTTCAAAAGTGTTGAATTGTACCAATACCTTATTGAATTGTACAATTTCAGCGAGCATTATCTCCGCACATTTGCATTATAATTTAAACAGATAAATAAAATGAAAACAAAAATGTTCATCCTGCTCATCGCCCTTTCAATCTTAGGGTGTAAGAAAAAACAAACGTTCCATTCTCAATCTACAGAAAAGATCCAATATGAAGAATCTGGCTATTTAACTGATGCATCCATTGATGCGATGTACGATGAAATGGCGCTGCATGGTGCTACTCAAGCTTATTTATGGGGAAACTCTGTGATGGTCAATCAAATGTGGCGCAAAGCTAATTTAAAAGTGGCTGGTCCTTTGGATTTTGTAACCTACAACACTCTAGAACAGAAGTACAATATCATAACTTCCAACTTAGTAACTCCTTACATGCTGGCCTTCCCAAACCTTAAAGAATCAGGTCCATTGGTCCTAGAAGTTCCAAAAGGGAGAACCGGAGGTATCATCAATGACATTGAAAGCAGATGGGTTGCTGATCTTGGTTTGGCCGGACAAGACCAAGGAAAAGGTGGTGTTTACCTGATCCTTCATGAAAACATGCCAGAACCAGCTGATCACGGAGCTGATTACGTTATCCGT
The DNA here is from genome assembly GCF_051011215.1 of Lutimonas sp. Lineage (NCBI taxonomy): Bacteria > Pseudomonadati > Bacteroidota > Flavobacteriia > Flavobacteriales > Flavobacteriaceae > Lutimonas > Lutimonas sp. The sequence continues at coordinate 3,801 of NZ_JBPCUJ010000047.1, read as the reverse complement.
GTGAGAACGAATCTATTTTGGATCGGAACCCGAATTTTGGAAGAAGATGAAGAAGCACGTATAAAACTGCAAGAGGGTCACAAGTTATATCCATTAGGCGGAGAACCAGAAACCAAGCTTGTAAATATCGGAGACACTTATTACGAAGGTTGGTGGCCAGAAGGTTTTGACTATTGGACAGCATTGAATGAAGTAATACAAATAGAGGATTTCCCTGAGGAGGTTCGATATATGCTTCAATTCTTACAACGCGTTGGAATTGAAAAAGGAAAGGACTTTAATCCTACGCCAAAACAGAAAGAGATCTTGTTGGAGGCTGCCAAATATGGAAAAGCCATGGCCGAATCATTGTCGAATGGAAGAGATCGATTGATCGAACCGTTCTATGGTGAAGGAACAGATTACACTTTTATCCTTGGAGGTCTGAGTAATCCTATTCATTACAATGAAGAAGGAAACTACAAAGAGTTGGACGGTTTGGTATCCTACAATTACGAAGCTTACTCTATGTCACAAGGAATGATGATGGACTTGGTAGGCGTAGGCTCTAAGTATTTGGCCGGCTACAAAGATTCTGAAGGCAACTGGTTGGATGGATCCAACACCTATCAGATCACGATACCCGCAAATGTACCCATGGAGCAATTTTGGTCATTCGTAGTGTATTCTCAAACTACACGAACGTTTATTCAAAATAAAGATCGCAAGCCGGGCATTAGTTCAAGAGAAGAATTATTGGTCAACGAAGATGGAACGGTAACGGTTACTGTAGGTCCTCAAAAGCCACAAGGTGTACCGCAAAGCAATTTTATCTATTCGAATCCAGGAAAAGGTTGGTTCACCTACTTCCGAGTTTATGCTCCAACGGAAGAGTACTTCAATAAAACATGGGTTCTCCCATCCGTAGAAAAAATCGTCTCTAAGAGTTCAACCTGGGATTATGTTGGTGAAAGTGGCCCTGAACACTGGGCAAAATTAGAAAATGGTTCAGATTGTGATGGGGTCCATCAATCTCCAATTAATCTGGTCGATGTGGAAACAGTAGAAGGGAAGCACTTGGATGATATCATTATTAAAGAATATGAAGAAGAAACAACGATACGATCCATTACAAATAACGGCCATACTATCCAGTATAACTTTGATCAAGAAAAGAACATTATCCAATATCAAGGTAAAGATTACCTCATGAAGCAGTTTCATTTTCATTCTCCTTCTGAACATACCATAAATGGTGTTCGATATCCTTTAGAGATCCACCTAGTGCATCATAATGAACAAACGAATTCCTACGTGGTATTCGCTCTTTTGGTAGAACAAGGAATGCCTGATTCTACATTTACATTTTTAGAGGAGTATCTTCCTATTGATATTGGACAGACCAAAATGATCAATGATAAATACGACCTGGGCTCAACTATTCCTGAGATTTTTGGATTAGACACATTGGATGTGTATACGTATGGCGGATCTCTTACCACGCCCCCTTGTTCTGAGGATGTATTATGGATCGTGGTAAAAAATGCGAGTCATGCTTCTCCAGCTCAAATAGACATGTTAAAAAAACTAATGCCTGAAAACAATTATCGTGATATTCAAGAACTTAACGGAAGGGAAATTTTTAAGGAGATCTTAAATGAATTATAGAATCCAAAATTATTGTCATATTATTGAACTGAAACAATGAAAAGCATTCATCCGAGGTATTCTACAAAAACTATAAGAAAACAGAGGTATATTAAAAGTATGGCTCTACCTCTGTTTTTTTGTGGTTGCCAATACTTCAAATGCTCAAAATTCTTTATCAGAAAACGACATTACCAATCAATATTGGTTTCGATGGGATTTCAACCATAACATAACCAATGCTAAAGAATTGTAAGTGAAATCGGATTCAGAACAATTTCGCCACATGTTTGGGACCGGTATTATTTTAAAACAGGAGTAAGAATCAATTTGCCAAGACTCATTTTTAAAAAAGAACCTTACCGAGAATTCTTAACAGGAGGAGTAGGGTTTTACTTTACCAATAATTCTAATGATATAATCAGATTAGAGATACGACCCTATCAAGGATACATTTTAGATTGGCCGGATTGGACTCGTTTTCGCTTATGGCATTACGTGAGACTCGAAGAACGATTTGATCTGAACACTCAAAATTGGACCAATACTTTTGGATTGCGATTACGTTATCTTTTTGATGTAACATTCAAGTTGCAAGGAGATGTTATTCCAGAAGCCAAAGGATTGTATGTTCCCATGAGAATTGAATTTTTCTGGAATTTGATAGGAGCTAAACAATTCAATGATGTACTTCGCACCAATATTGGAATGGGGTACAATATTTCCAGAAAATGGAGAACAGAAGTGAGATTTGGTTATCAATATGCTAGAAATACAACGGAGGAGGATTTTGCCACTAACGACATCATATATCAGGCAAGAATCTATTTGCTCTTATAGGTTGACTACAACTAAAAGCCTCTTTAAAGTTATTGTTTAACGCACACTGCTCGGTAAACACTCGAATACTTTCTTAAAACTCTTAGTGAAATGACTCTGGTCATTAAAGCCAAGTGTTAACGCAATATCTGTCAGGGAGCGGTCTGTGGATTCGAGTAATCGATAAGACTCATTGAGACGCTCTTTTAGAACATATTGATATGGAGGCATTCCAAAGACTTTTTTGAAATTGGATCGTAACTTGGTTTCAGACATGGCAAAAGAACTCGCTAAGTCTTCCATGCTTGGTGGCTCATTCAATTGTTTGTTCAGCAATTCTCGCACTGCATATAATTTGCTGATTTCAACATCCGGCACCCCAATATTTTCCGCATCATTTCCCCTTTTGTGAAGTTGAATCATAAAATGAGTAACCAGTTCGATGGTCTTAGAAACAATAAATCCTTTTCTTCCAATATCTAAAGTGTTGTAAGCAAATACATCCTTAATCAATGTAGACAACTTCGGAGTCATGCTTTCGAATAGTATCCATGGATTGACGTTTTCAACAATGGAATTCAGAGTTTCCCATTTGGATTCCGTAAACTCGAGCCATCTCTCAATGGGAATATGCACAGCCAACCACTTCACGGTCTTTCCTTTTTCGATAAACAGTTTTTGTTCTGAGTAAGAGTTGTACAAACATGCTCCATTTTCCAACCCTTCTCCAATACTCAATTCTCTGTCTTGATGAAGTACGCTAGACTCTAAAATGAATCTCATCACCAAAGATTTATTTGAATTGGGTTTGATTTTTATTTGCGTATCCTCCCCAAGGTATCCTTCAAATAACACAACATGAAAAGCACCCAAGAAATTAATGATAGAGTAGCTGAAGCTCTCTTTTACATTATCCACTTTAAATCCCTTTTCGTCTATTTTCCCATTAGGAAAGTATCCATGGATTTCATTCAGTATACCATCAATCGAATCGATCGAGGTTAGTTCTATTTTATACATAAAGCTTAATTATCGCTGTTTAACGATAAGTTTATTGAATACTAAATGTACAAAAGAATTGGGAGAACCCCTCAGCCCTCCCTTATCCTTTTCATCTCCTCCCCTATTTTCCTCTGCACGATCTTGCCATGCGCTCATTATGCAGGTCCCATACCTCGATAATTCCTATATCCTGTTTAAGGGTTTTACCCTGATAAGCATCGAAGATATCCTGTACAGAAAATGGTTCATCCTTAACCTGGAGCATTAAAAAAGCCTTACTGATTTTGTTCTCAATAAGGCTGATTTGCATATTTACGATCTCTTCCTGATCTGACTGATCAAGGAGTCTTTGTT
>NZ_JBPCUJ010000046.1:0-10804 GCF_051011215.1 Lutimonas sp. | reverse complement strand
CTCTCCGTTTTTCTCTTTTATTTTCACTATTCCACTTACAAGATAGGATTTAATATTCCAAGAATTCCATCCATCAGCTTTATGAAATATTATTCTATCAGATTTTCTATTGATATGTAAAAAATTTTCATCTTTAAGATACCCTTCAATTATATCAAGTATCTCCCCTTTTTTCAAGTGGTCAGATTCAATTTTTGTCCGAAATTGTATGGGTAGAAATATCATTTTATTAATTAAGCACAACTTGTTATATGAAATTCGTCAATACCCTATATCAGAAGTTCTCCTGGGATAACGAATTATTATTGTTTTTGTTTTGGGGCGTTGTCATTTGTTTGATAAGGGTGTCTAAGGGGCTTTCTATGTTCAGCATATCGCGTTTGCTTACATGTGTGTAGATCATGGTTGTTTCTGGTCTAGAATGCCCTAAGAGTTCTTGAATATACCTTAAATCTACTCCTTGTTCCAATAAATGTGTGGCATAACTATGCCTCAAGGTATGTGGTGTAACCTTTTTGTTAATTCTTGCCAGTTTACAGGCCCTCTTTAAAAATTGTCTAATACTGGTCGGTGTGTATTGTTCTCCTTCTTTTTGACCTTCTACAAAGAATCTTTTTGGTTTATAAGTCATCAGATAATTCTGAAACAACTGCCTAAAGCTCTCTGCCATAATAACATACCTGTCTTTTCTGCCTTTCCCATTTCTTATAAAAATCTGCCTCCGATCAACATCTATATCGTTTAATTCTAGGTTGATCAATTCACCTATACGCAAACCGCTTGAATACAAAAGAGCGAGTACAGCTTTATGTTTTAAATTCCTCGTATTTCTCAGCAGATCAATCACTTCCTGCTTCGATAAAACAACGGGTAAAAACCTACTTTTATGAGGTCTTTCCAACCCCGGGTTTTCAATTCGGCATGCTGGATGAAAACTAGCGAATTGTTTTATCGCACTAATAACTTGCCTATGTGTACTCACTGAATACTTGCGTGAAACACAAACATCTTCTACAAAGCGTTCGACATCTCTGTTTTCAATATCAACAATAGCTTTTCCTTTCAAATAAATAGTGAAATCTAAAATATGAATATAGTAAGTCCTCACAGTGCTTTCGCTCAACAACTTACCCCTCAGATATTTTACAAAGCCTCTTAATCTCCTTTTATCTTCAGCTGTTAATTGCTTCGACCGTATTCCACGGATTTTTTTTACCAACCTTTCACGAGAGACTGGTTTGGAAGCCGAATATCGAATAGTCTTATCAAAATTAACCATTCTCAATCTGCCATATGCTCTTTTTGCATCTTCAATATGCTGTTTACTAAAAGGCAAATACCAGCAAGTCAGTTGACGATTCCAATAGGCCCCAAGATGCCTTGATACAGCAATCAATTCATCATTATAGGCAAACCGAATTAAAAGAACAATTTTCGTCCCTATTTTACCTTTAGACAACCTTACTTGTTCACGCATTTCAAACCAATTTATAGCAGCTTCCTGATACGTGCAACATCGATCTGGGACAATGATTTACGACTCAAGAAGCATGTTTCTATCTACTTGGTAAAAACGATAAACAGAGGTCAACGGTAAAATCAAATTTTACTCCGGCAAAGCTTAATTCTCAACGCCCATATAGATCAAATCAATAACAATTAGATCGGCCCGTTCACTGAGCTGCGTTTTTTTCTCTACATCATATCCCATAACAAATTGAAAGTTAATGATCAGATACATCTTTGAGGTCACAGGGACTCCATTGATAGCTGCAGGTATCCAGCCCTTATTAAAATCAGTCAATGCCTTTTTAACGGGTTCAATAAGCTTGGGTTCATAACTGCTTTCAATCGAAAAATTTTCTGTTGTCCCTGTTTCGGTAACATCGAAGGATGCCAAAAACATCCCTCCTTGCGCCTTGTCAAAAACAGCCTGCGGTGTTTTGATGGTATATTTTAATACACGATTGATCTCTTGTTGAAAACCAATGTACCGTGCAGGATGATCCACTTTTAACACCTGATAACTTCCATCCTTTTTTACTTGAATAGAATCCTTGTCATACATGGTTCCATGATAGCCAACCATTTTGTTTTGGTCAAAATCATACTCAAGATATAACTTGTTATTTCTTCCTCTAAAAGACCAAACACCCGATTTTTTTCCTTGCGAATAACTTCCATAAGCCAAGGTGTCCTGGGTACTTTTACCAATTTTCAAATAAGAACCCTGTTTTTCTTTTGTACTCTTGTCTATGGTATAGAACTCTTCATAAAAAGTTGCTGCGTTCTTCTTCTTTTTCAAACTCTGCCCCACCATATCAACACTCGTCAAACACAACAGCACTACCATTACTCTGATCATCATATCGCTTTTAAAAAATAATTGTCAAAAATATTTATTTCTTTTAAGGAATCAACTCTTTCTTACTTATTTTATTTAGTGTTCTCTGCAATTAATTTATAACACATTTCCAAAACAGCTTACTCATTAAAATCCTTGCTACAACACAAGTCAATTCTGTCGTAAAGCGCTCTAATGGTTCGTCGTTGCAAAATATTATCCTGGTTTGCATCCAAAATTTCTAAACCTGCCAAACTCAACCTTAAGACTTCACCATCTTCAACCAGCGATATGTTTTCGACTTTCCCAACAAATTCTTCCAGTTTCAGCTCAACTCTTTTGTGCATTTTAACCTCGCAACTACTAATTTCAAGACTAAATCCTAAATAATCAATAAATCTGCGCAATCCTGAAAAAAACTGTGTTCCCAAATACATAAGAAACACACCCAGCAAGATCATAAAGATCTCCAGTTCCTGCCCGTTATAATAAGCCAATATTTTTCTGGCACCAAGCAAAAAACCCAATAGAAAACAACTGATCGATAACAGAATCGCAATAAGATCCATGACCATGGCCAAAATAGATCGAGACAAGACTAAGTTGGCACCATGGGTCTCTACTTTAAACCCTAAACTATTCAAGTAGTTAAAGTTTTTAATGGCAGCATCTTCCTCATCGATTATTTTTTTCATGCCCAGCGCTTCTGGCTCCATGCCTCTTTTCCTGAATTCCGATGCCAATTCAATTTTGGCACCATAGGTTAAATTTGATGCTTTCGCATAAATCTGTACTAATTCTTTTGATTCTATGGTAGTGTACATGCTAATTTTGATTTTAACTGCTTTTAAGTTTAAGCAACAACCTTTTATTTCGTAAAGCCTTAAGTAATTCATTTACTTGATCCACCTTCACAAAATCTTCTTTGAGAATCATGTCTTTTTGAATGACATAATTCGACTGTAATTTGATGGAACTTTCACTTATTCTGGTGAGATCGAACTGATACATGGCATACTCATTTTCAATTTTCATTTCATCTTCATCAAAACCCAATACTTCAATACCTGCTTCAAAATTCATAATAAACATACAGAAGTCAGAATAGGTATAGTCCAGATAGGTATCAAATTGAACGGCATCGCTTTCATTTTCAATTTGACTGTGCTGTATCAAATCCTCCAATGAGATACTCACAATACTGTCACTCACAAATTTTACAGCCCCTTCAATTCTTCCATCTGAAACGACGGTATAATGGAAAGGTTTTTTATTTTTTAATTCTATTTTATGCACAGAGTCAATTTCAAAAACATCTTCCCCTCCCTCAAATTTCAACAAAGCATCAAAATATTCTCCCACTTCTTCATTTTTATCCAACATACTGTAGAATCTCCGCAGATCGGTTGACATACCTCCGGATACTGAATACCGGTGCTTAAAAACCGTTTTCTGTGCCTCGATATTCACATCACAAAAATAAATCTGCTTTACGTAATTTTTGTTGAAATTCATCTTTGGTAAATTGATTATTTTCACCTCTACATCATCAACTTCGGCCATCTTAAAATCCAGACTGATATACTTATCATTTCTTTTGACTTCGCCCCTGTTTTCAGGCCTTACGATCACAGCCCTTGTGTTAAAAACCGAGGTAGGAATTTCATTCGGATAATACTTGTAATCAGCTTCATTAGGATATAAAAAATTCATGGCACCCTCCTCATTTTTGTAGGCAAAAAAGATATGATCATACTCCATCTTTCTGATAAAATAAGGATCAATAGGTCCGGAGCGCCTGCTTCTTGCAAAGACAGCCCAATAGTCAATTTCAAGATCTTCTAAAAAACGACGATACAGCCGCCTGATGCTATGTGGGTTAAGTCTTTTTTCTTTTAAGAAAAAACCGTTCGACTTGAAGAATTCATCCACGATGACCGGTTCCATTTCCATGGTTTCATAAACTTCATTTATCAGCAGGTCCAACTGTTCATATTTCGTCAATTCTCCATGACCGTTCAACACCTTTCGTCTCCATCGCTTATAGTAAGATGCGTTTTCAAAATCCAATCGAAACGGCTGGGTTATCACATTAAATTCCTCATTATAAACCTCTTTCCAGGTTCTCTTGGCTTTTTCAGGTTTGTCTAAAGAGAAATAAACATAAGGCAGTTCACAAGGGTAACAGGCATATTCATTCTCAGGCATGGCTTCCTTTTTTTCCTCCCTGAAGGCACAATACATAATGGTATCATTTACAAAGTATGCAGGTTCAGGAAAAGCATTATAGGTTTTATACCGCATATTGACAATAGGCTCCGCACGTACTGTATATTCTGATGCCATGCTTGGGATGGCTGAATTCAAATCAACAAACTCAGAGAGTTTATCCTCCTCTACATACTGGTAATATGTATACATCGCAACAATGGTATCTCCTGGTTCCACTCCGGGAATGGGATAATCAATCGCATCAAACTTTAATTTATCTTTCCTTTTAAATACCTCACTGGAATCCATTTTCACAACCGATCCGTCGCCTTTGAGCGTCTTAATATCAATCTGCCTTAAATGATTGCTTACGTATTCAGACAATTTCAAAAAGGTGTGTTTTTCAACACCTTCAGTGGTGTTCACCACCATTTTAAAATTCACGGCCGTTACTTTTTCAAATTCGTTCCATGATTTTCGGTAAGAAACATCCTGGTAATGATGAATAAAATAAGCATCCGCTTTCTCACAAATTAAGTCAAAATCCGCAGTCGGGATTGAATCATTCTCAAAAGCCAAGACCTCCATGGATAACAACAATAATAAGACCGAGATCTTATATGTTCTTCTTTTTATAAACAATAGGTTCATTGATAACTTTGTTAAATGTATTCAAAACGTGGCTTGTGATTTTTTCGTTATTCTCATCGATAAAAAGAGCATCGAATAAAAATTCATAGGTGTATTCTACTACATATTCAGATGTGTTTGAAACATGAAGCTTAAAGCTAACGCCTTCTTCAGTGACAGAACGATCAACTTCCTTAAAATCTTCTATAGGCTCAGTCAAACGAATGCGAAGGTGCACTTCTTTCTTAAACGGTGCGCCAACAAAAGTACCTTGCAGCAGCTTTCCTCGATGCTCATTTTCAAATAATGGAGGTATAAAATCTATAAATAATAATCTCTTGTCTCCATCTTTAAAGATTTTCCCGGCCACTTTGATCTCTCCGCTCGTTGAAATGGCCTCCGGCTCCTTTACAATCGACAGTCCCGACACATGTTCCTGATCAAATACAGATTCATAGTGTTTTAGTCCTGATTTATTCATTTGCTCCTGATCCGAGTTTAAGTAGGTCCAGCGTAAAAAATTTCCTGAAATCCCATTATAGGCCACTTTAAAAGTGCCCGACAACTCCTGCATATCGGAAGCTACATCGAGATCTATATCATACTGAATCAAGTTTTCCACCGGGCCAAATGCCTCCATTTTATAAAAGTCGCCTCCTGTTGGTTCCACTACCAGCAACGTTCTGTTCTGTAAACTTTGTACAGGTGTTCTCAATTGATGAATCGGATCCGTTGGGTCGATCGGGATAACTTCGTTGTTCACATAAGCCAAACAGATCACATGGTTGGCTGAGCTCAAGGAAGGAAAATCACAATCGGCAATATGACTATGTGTTGCTGCCAATGCCAACCTCGTCTCAATACCCTTGTATTCCAAAGCTTGAGAAATGAAATTTGACAAATCTTTACAATCTCCCTGTTTGTTTTTATACACCTCGTTTATAGGGGTTGGAATAAAGGCGCCCATCCCAATCTCGATCGCTACGTATTTATAGTTGCTTCTTACATATCCATAAAGCACATCGATGATTTCAATAGGATCAGAGAGACCCTCGGTCAGTTTGTCAATTTTATTCTTCACTAAATGATTGAGCCCTCGTGTATCCTCTAAATTAGTCAGGTACCAATCATTCATATATTTTCTTTCTTGCCCTTTATAATCGGTCGGCAAAACGATGGTTCTCATCAAAGGAGACTTCATATTTCTATAAATCCCAAACAAAGACATTAAATCCGGCTCCAGGTTTTTTGGTTTGGTTTTAATAAGAAACCTTTTTGCCCCATCCAGTTGTAGCGTATCAATGGTCAAAAACGCCAAGGAATCAGTATGGATCGTATTGTAGACAAATTCAAATGAACCAGGAACCTCAATATCATAACTAAGTGTATCGATTGCATGATTGGAAAATAAAGGCAAACTGGCAAAATACATCAACTCATCACATTTCACCTTGTACTTTATATTCACTTCCGTTTCAGAAGGAATCAAAATAGATTTCAATTTCTTACTGGTGATATACTCCAGTTTAATTTCCTCTTCTCGAATAGAAGGTTGAGTAAGCTTATACCGTCTCCCCTTTTTTTCATAGACCTGGATATCAGTTACAGTTTCAAGTTCCGTATCGTAAATAATTGGAAACTGATATGCCGCTTCTTGTGCTCGCACCTTTATGTTCACAGTTTTCACGAAAGAGGTATCTGCCAACACTTGATAAGTTTCTTTGAGATTACTGATCGACAGTTCCTGCCCATGCAAATGATTCAAAAAGATCATGCAGACAACAACTAAAACCAACCTTTTTATTGAATTTCTTTGATTCATACTTTCATCTATTCCTCCGAACCGTTCATCAGGTCAATTTGAAATTTACTCACATCAAAGGCCGATTTCAAACCCAGTAATTCAGCTGCTGCCGGATCCGTCTCAAAAACCTCGGTCAAGGTAGTAACTTGTGCCGCGGTTTTTTCTTCCTTCCCCTTGAGAACATAGTATTTCAGCAAAATCAAATCAGCTGTGATCTGATCGTCAAGACGCAACTCAGAGCCCTTTAAAACAGCCTCCAAAATAGTGGGAACCTCACCATCGTTCTCACCGATCTCATCAAATAAATAGGTATTGGCCAGGTCCACTGTATCGGTCGTGTCGTAGTCATTTTCTTTCGACAGATCCTTTCGATAGGTCATTTTATCTGCATTGAGAAAGTACCATCTTGTATACGAATCATTCTCCATCTGTATGTCTTCTTCAAACTTCTTCTTTTTTACACTCCAATTGGTAAATGCAATTAAAAGCTCATCGCCGCCCTTCTTTAAAACGACGACACTAATTTTATACCTTTTACCACCGGGGGTATCGATTTCAATCCGAAGAGGCGTTTCTACAGCAACATACTTTTTTATAGCTGTCAAAATCGAAGCAACCTCTTCAAGGCTTGCATCTGGCAACAATCCTTCTCTTAAAAATAAATCGATGTATAAATAATGAGTTAAATAAAAATCATCCATTTGAAGGTAATTCACTTCCTTCATTTGATCTGACTTTATATGAATCCTCTTAGACTGTGCGTTTCCTAAAGTTGAGCACAGCATGAAAAGCAACATGCCAATGTATATACTATCTTTCATAACAATGTATTTTTTAGTAACGGTTTTTACCGTCAATTGACCGGTCTCGTTCCAAAGCATCCTTGATTACTACTGAACTTCAGACGCTTCCTCAAGTCTTGTTTTTATTTTATTCCAGGTAGTTGCATCCAGTATTTTTTCATAATCCGCTTCCATACGCTCACTATATTCAATGATATACGCAGCACGTTCTCGCGATTCAGGATGCGTACTTATCCAATTGACATAACTGCTAAACTCAGTTTCCTGATCGCCTAAATTGAATAAAAAAGTGGCAAAGCCTTCCGGATTGATTCTTGATGCCACCAAATAATCAACCGCCTTCAAATCAGCCTCCTTTTCCAGATTCCTGTCAAAAGCTGTCGATGAAACTAATCGGGCCGATTCAAAGATCAGTTCAGAATTACTGCTTCCGGTAGTTGTGGTGATCAAGGCAGAAAGTCCAATTTCCTTGATCAGTTTTTTCATCACATGATCAAGTTGAATATGAGCCATTTCATGCGCTATAACGCCAGAGAACTCATCTTGATTTTCCATAGTCAACATCAATCCTGAATAGATTACCAAATGCCCGTTTGGCAATACAAATGCATTTATTTCATCGTTCTCCAATACATGGATCTTCAACAGATCTTCTTGAAAATCATTCGCGTTGCTAATTCTATCCACAATTGAATCTATGGAACGTAGAATGAATGGGTCATGAATAACTTTTTCTGACTTTTCGATAGAATTCCATAGCAGATCACCGAGTTTTTCTTCTAATTTTATACTGGATTTTTCAATCCCAAAGGTTTCAATCCAGTTCACCTGAGCCAGCACAAACCAAGTTCCCAAAAAGAAAACGATTAACAGTGATGCAGCAGTGATTGTTTTTTTTATACTCAGGCTCTGCATAAAATTGTTGTAAGTTGCCCATAAAAATACCATTCCACATGAATGCCTTTTCGCGTTTGAATGGCCGTATAAACGGTCGCAATAAATTCGCTCACGTTGCACATGACAACCGTCATTAGGTAGGCGATGTATAGGTTTGAGACCACTTCCTTGTCTAAAACAATTGAAATGGTCCACCAAAACAATATACTGTTCACAATCACCAGCGTTAACTGTGAAAGCAAGGCCTGGGTACAATGCCAGCGAACAAAATAAGTGCCACGCCTGTTTCCAAGATAGAAAAACAAGGTGGCCATCAAATTAATGATAGGAATGGGTAAGCCCGCGATGACAGCAACCAAAGACATCAGATAACTGTTGGATGCCTTCTCACATTCATGCTCTCCCGGTGCATAACTAAATTGTTGTACCTTGATCATAGTCCTTTATTAATATTCCAAAGCCAGTTGATCGAAATCAAAATAACCATGATGATGGCATTTTTCGGCTTCATTAACTGATACTCCATCTTCTTATAAAACAATAGCAACGTGGCTCTTTTAGTAATGATGTCTACAACGATCCACAAGGGCGCAAGTACCATCACCAAAGCAATCAAATAGCCTAATGGATTGATCAAAAATGATTCGGTATACTTACCCTCCAGTAAAGTCACAATAGATCTTGTAGATCCGCAAGAAGGACAAGGCAGATCAGTGGCATGTTTAAATAAACAACCACCGGCGAACACTTGTTCTGTTTTGGCACCCTGCGTTTCAAAATAAAGCCAGCCAAATCCGGCAAAGCATGCAATAAGAAGTATTGAATAGAGTGAATTTCGTTGCTTCATTCTTTAAACAAGCACTTTTTTTAGCGTTGCCATATTCCTTTCTCTGGTGGCTCCCATAATAATGAACCAATCAATAATGGCCCAAATACCAAAGCCGCCACAAGTAACGAGTTTTCCTATGCCAAGGCCAACATCACCAATAATAAATCTATCAATTCCAAGGCTTCCTGCAAGTAGTGAAACTATTAAACTGATGGTTGGATCTTTAAATTGTAGCGTTTGGACGTCACCCCATTTGGTATCCTCCATGTCTAATAATTTTTCTCGTATCAAATTCATTTGATGACTTTCAAAGAATTTACCGTTTGTTAGCATGAACATATCAACTTTTTGCGATTCCATAGTTTATTTTAATTAGTGTTTTTTGATTATTTATAATGGGAATAATGAACCTAATGAAACAATTCAGGGCTCTTTTTATATTTCTTTTTCTCTTTCTTACTAAATTCTGCCAAAAGTACCGTTGGGTTAGATTCAGATACATAAATCTCCCTGTCTTTCAATTTGTGGACGCCGTTGGCAGTAACAAAATAAGGACTCAAAAATCTCTCTCGATTTATATAATCTTTCATGGTGACTTTTTTCTTTTTTTCAAAGCTCGCATCATATAAATAGCGTACATTAAAATCCAATCTATGCTTTTCACCTTCAGACACTTCCATAACGCCTAAGTTGGTTTGTGGATATACTGTCTGTCCGATTTTTACAAAAAATGAATTCTTTTTAAATCCTTTATATTCTGCAATGGTACCATCTTCATGTTCTATAATGATATGATTTCGTTGGCTGCTATACCAGTTACCCACAGAATGATCTGCTAAAAAAGTATTATTTAATTCTATGACAATCCCTTTTCGCATACTACAAACTGTATCTGCTTTATTCGAATAAACAATATACGCTTTCCAGTCAATCGGCTTTTGCGCACCAAAGTATACTTCGTTGAGATTTGAAGCCTCATTTATCACTATTTTTTTATGATTTTTAAATGGAAGTACATATTGAAACGCAGTATCTACCTTCGGGTTAGGAACTCCTCTTATATAATTATAAGACATAGAAAATCGAATTGATTTATCAGGATCAATGGGCTGCAGTCTTAGAAGATTGCCCGATGAAAATTCAACGACATCCTGATAAATTGTAGGATAAGAATTCTCAAGAATTGGAAAAACAACCTTTAAAAAATAACTTCCTGGTTTCTTTTTGACATATGAAATATCAACGCTTCTGTCATCTTGAATTTCATATTTAACTTCAATATCACG
>NZ_JBPCUJ010000045.1:0-17557 GCF_051011215.1 Lutimonas sp. | reverse complement strand
ATTTTTTGTAAAAACAGGATTTTAATACTGTCCCTAGCAAATACTTCCGTAAATTTAGGTCACTAATTTTCTAAACCTTGAATTTCATGAAATCACAAATTCTCAAAATTGGATTTTTGTTTTTGTTGAGCATTTCTTTAGGATGTCAACAAAACGAAAATTCGAAATCAGTATCAACTGATAATTCTAATGAATTAGATCGAACCCACCTTCCGATTCAACCTCCAAAAACAGCAGCCATTACTGAGATGGATGCCAGAAATGTTCAGAAACCAGAACCTTTCAATGTAGAGGCACCTGAAGGAGCGCCTAATATCGTATTGGTTATGATAGATGATATTGGTTTTGGAGCAACAAATACTTTTGGAGGTGCCATAGAAACACCTACTTTTGATCGTCTTGCCAATAATGGTTTACGATTTAATCAGTTTCATACAACTGCCTTATGCTCGCCAACAAGAGCCTCCTTGCTGTCAGGTAGAAATCATCACAATGTCAATGTTGGTTCAGTAATGGAAATAGCCACAGGATATCCCGGCAATCAAGGAATTAGACCGGATAATGCGAAATATGTCGCAGAAACGCTTCGTCAAAATGGATATAGCACGGCTGCCTTTGGAAAATGGCATGAAACGGCTACCTGGGAGGTATCGGTTTCAGGTCCGTTTTTTCGATGGCCAACGAATTCAGGTTTTGATAAATTTTACGGATTTATTGGAGGTGAGACCAATCAATGGGATCCGGTTATTTTTGATGGGGTAACCAAGGTGCATAAAAAAGATGATCCGGACTATCATTTTACAACCGACATGACCAATGAGGCGATTGAATGGATCAAGTTTCAAAAGGCAATGACTCCTGATAAACCTTTCATGGTTTATTACGCCCCAGGAGCGGTACATGCACCTCATCATGCACCCAAGGAATGGATAGAAAAATACAAAGGTAAATTTGATGCCGGTTGGCTAAAATTAAGAGAAGAAACCTTCGCCCGTCAAAAAGAAATGGGCATCATTCCTAAAAATACAAAACTGGCTCCTATGCCAAGTGATATTAAAGACTGGGAAAGCTTAAGTGCAGATGAAAAGAAATTATTTGCCTTACAAATGGAAACATTTGCAGGTTTTATGGATCATACGGATAATGAAATTGGAAGAATGGTGGAAGCCATTGAAGAAGTGGGTGCCATGGATAACACCTTATTCATTTATGTAATGGGCGATAATGGTTCTAGTGCTGAAGGTGGATTAGAAGGAACCTTTAATGAATTGGTTCACTTGAACGGAATTTTTGATGAAGAAACGATTGAGAGCATGCTCGAACATGCTGATGATTGGGGCGGACCAAATTCATTTCCGCATATGTCGGCGGCCTGGGCAGTGGCTACGGATGCCCCCTTTAAATGGACAAAACAAATGGCAGCTGATTTTGGGGGAACTCGAAATGCCATGGTAATGCACTGGCCAGCTGGTATCAGTGCCAAAGGAGAAATTAGAGAGCAGTTTCATCATGTGAATGATGTAGCACCGACGATTTTGGAAGCGACCGGATTACCAGCACCCAAATCGATCAATGGTGTAGATCAAATTCCTATGGATGGTGTGAGTATGTTATATGCTGCTAACGATGCAGGAGCTGAAGATCGTCATAAGGTTCAATATTTTGAAATGTTCGGAAACAGAGCCATTTATCATGATGGCTGGCTTGCACGTGTGGTCCATATGGTGCCATGGGTGGGCAAACCTAGAAAACCCTTAGCAGAAGAGGAATGGGAGTTATATCATGTTGATGAAGATTTTAGTTTGACAAATAACCTTGCTGCGGATCAACCTGAAAAAGTAAAAGAAATGCAGGATTTGTTCGATAAAGAGGCGATTGCGAATAATGTCTATCCGTTAGATGATAGATTGTATGAACGCTTTAATGCTGCTATCGCCGGTCGACCAGACCTCATGGGTGACAGAAAATCATTGACCTTAGCACAGGGAATGGAAGGTATTTTAGAAAATACGTTCTTGAATGTAAAAAACACCTCCAAAACTATTGTAGCTGATGTCAATTTGAATGGGAATGACAGGGGTATTATTCTTTGTCAAGGTGGAAAATTTGGTGGATGGGCCCTCTATATGAATAATGGGAAACCAGGCTATACGTATAATTATTTCGGTTTACAACGGTATACGATTGAGGCACCTAAGGCTGTCACTAATAAAAACGCCCAAATTAAATTGGAATTCACCTATGATGGTGGTGGTACCGGAAAAGGCGGAGTAGCCAAAATATTTGTAGATGGAGATCTGGTGGCAGAAGGTAGGGTTGAAAAAACGCAGCCTGCTGTTTTTTCTGCTGATGAAACGGCAGATGTCGGATTGGACGATGCCACTCAGGTAGCGGATAAAGTATTTAAAGATGTGGACGATTCAGAGTTTACAGGAGTCGTTGAGAAAGTAACCATAAGCATTCCAGAATCTTAATCGAGATAGATTTCTTCTAAAAAACCAAAAAGACAAGCTAGTATTAGCTTGTCTTTTTTTTAGTAAATTTAAGCCTGCACGAATCAAATCAGATATACACATGACTATTCAAAAGTTTTCGAAACAATTTTATTCAATTGCCCTATTGTTTTTTGTTTTACTCGCCTCTTGTAAGCAGGCTAATGACCTTACAAATAAGGACAACAATCCATATCAAAATTTATTTGCCACGATGCATGAAAGGGGACAATTCAATGGGAATGTCATGGTGATAAAAAAAGGAGAAATGGTGTATCAAGGGGCCTTTGGAATAAAAAATATTGACCCAATTGACTCTTTGCAACTAGGAGATCGATTCAGATTGGCATCGGTAAGTAAGCAGTTTACAGCTGCTGCAATTATACAATTAAAGGAACAAGGAAAACTATCCTATGATCAGGATATACGAGATTTTATTCCGGAACTGCCTTATGAAGGAATCACCGTGAGACATTTGTTGAATCATGTTTCAGGATTGCCAGATTACGAAAGGCTCATGTTTGAATACTGGAAACCTGAGCTCGAATATAACGATGTCAACAGGTTTGTTTCCGGAAATGAGGATATAATAAAAATGCTGGTTGAAAAGAAACCGGAGGTAGATTTTAAACCTGAAGAACAGTGGGAATACAGCAATACCGGTTATTTATTGTTGGCAAGTATCGTTAACAAGGCTTCAGGAATGCCGTTTGAAACCTATGTTAAGGAGCATATTTTTGAACCGACAGAAATGGGGAGCGTTGTTTATAATTATGTTCCAGGCTTAGATCCGGATATGCCAGAACGGGTATTCGGGTATAAAACCGAGTTAGATGGTAGCCGTACTTTTGAAGACAGACATTTTATTAATCCTGTACAAGGAGATGGAGGGATTTATGCCTCCTTAGAGGACCTGCAAAAATGGGATCGTATTTTGTATACAGATAAAATTATAAGCGAGGCATCTAAAAAAGAAGCTTTTAGTCCATTTGTTCTAAAAAACGGAGATACTACAGATTATGGTTTTGGCTGGTTTCTTGATAAGTCATTAACCGGTAAAAAAGTCGTTTATCATTCTGGGGGATGGGTTGGATTCGGAACGTATATTTATCGTGAAATTGAAGAAGATAATTGTTTGATTTTACTGACTAATAATTCTAAAGGCTTTCCATCGGCTGCTGTCAATGGCGTAAAGAATATTTGGAATGACAGGCCATATGAGCTTCCTAAAATCAGTATTGTTGATACCTTGAGACATGTGATCGTTGACAAAGGGTTGAAGGAAGGAATTGCCCTTTATGAAAATTTGAAATCAGATACTTCCGTAGACTATAATTTCGGAGAGAATGAATTAAACATGTTGGGATATCAGTTAATGACCTTAAAAAAGAACGAAGAGGCAATTGGAGTTTTGGAGTTAAATAATCAATTGTTTAGTGGTTCTGCAAACACATATGATAGCGTTGGTGATGCCTATCTGGCCAAAGGAGATACGATTACAGCGATCACATTTTTTCAAAAAGCCTATGCCAAAGATTCAACCTTTGTATTTTCATTAAATAAAGCCAAGGAATTAGAAGGAAATTAACCGTTCCTCTTTCAATATTAGAATTTAAAATAATAGTAATCAAGGATTAAAAAGTCAACACAAAATGAAAATAGATGTAAGTATATCCCGGAATTTAAATTTGATGGCTATGGTAATTATAGCCTCAATTCTATTTCTAAACTGTGAGTCAAAACCAAAAAATACTAAGAATCCGATTAATGCTGTGCTTGTCGGGGCTTCTTCTTCCACAATCAATCCGAAAATCGGAATGTTTATAGCAGGAGACAAACCCAATAGGCGCTTTACCGGAATTCATGATTCATTGTATGCCAAAGCGGTGGTGATAAGAAAAGAGAATGAATTATTGGCTCTGGTTACGTTAGACTGTATTGGTCTACTGTATCCTGATGTAGATAAGATCCGTATTAGAGCCAGTGAAATGATCAATGATTCATTGATGTTACCTGAGCGAATAATAGTAGCATCTAACCATGTTCACTCAGGCCCGGACGTAGTAGGTATTTGGGGTCCCAGTCAATTGGAAAGTGGTGTTGATTCTGTATATATGAAAGAAATGATAGAGGTGGCCGCTTTACAGGTAAAGAAAGCATTTGAAGGAATGAGGCCCGCCAAAATATATGCAGCTTCAGGAGAATTTGGAGAAGGCTGGGTGAATAATATTTGTGAGCCTGATGAAATAGATCGGTCCTTAGAATTGATCCAGTTTACTGATACCAATGGCGAAAGCATCGCTACAATGACAAATTTTGCCTGCCATCCTACCTTCTATGACGCAGTTCAGAACGAGGTTTCTGCTGATTATGTGGGCGCATTTTATAATCACCTATCGAAATCAATTGATGGGGAGCACCTGTTTTTTCAAGGAGCTATAGGAGGATGGGTACAACCTGAAAAGGAAGATCAGTCGTTTGAGGTAGGAATAAAAAGAGGAGAAGAATTATCTGCTGAGGTTCAACGTTTGCTTCCGGGGAAATCAGAATTGAAAAATTCAGATATTCAATTTAGAAATGAAGTTTTTGAATTGCCGATTTCCAATTCGGGATGGGCTCAGTTGGCAGCTGCAGGAGTTATTAAAAGGGACATTGATTCAACTACTACCACTGAGATGGCTTGGTTTAGAATCGGTGAAGCGGAATTTATTACTCATCCTGGAGAAACTCCTCCAGCTTATTCATTTAAATCGAAGGAAATGATGGGTGACGGGCCGAAGTTTGTCATTGGCTTGGGGCTTGACGCCATGGGATATATATTGAAGCCTGAATACTTTGAGCCCGAAACGGACCTGCCTCATGCAGCCTATTTAACAAGAATGTCTCCAGGAAAGGAAGCTGGTCCAATTGTCTTGTCTAAAATCGAGAAATTAATAAAAACGCCTTAAAGTATGGGTGCCGACACTATAGAAACAATAAATGCTATCATAAAACAATTGGAATTGTTGCCTCATCCTGAAGGAGGTTTTTACAAGGAATCTCATAGAAGTGATTTGACGATTGCCAAAGAATGCCTTCCTGAAGGATATTCAGGGATGAGAAATGTAAGCACGGCCATCTATTTTTTGCTGACTTCTGATAATTTCTCGGCCTTCCATAAGATTCACCAAGATGAGGTCTGGCATTTCTATAAGGGATCACCAATTTCACTTCATGTGATTACTAAAAACGGAGTTTATGAGAATCATATTATTGGCCCTGAATTAGAATTGGGTCAGGTGCCTCAACATGTGGTACAAGGTGGTGATTGGTTTGCTTCTGAGGTTTCAACAGAAGATTCTTATTCTTTAGCAGGTTGTACGGTGTCACCAGGATTTGATTTTGCCGATTTTGAAATGGCTCAAAGAGATGATCTGATCAAGCAGTTTCCTCAATTTGAAAATATTATATCAAGGCTGTGCCGGGCCTGATAGGAGGGCGCAACTAATTGGAAATTCCTCTGTCTAACCAATGAATAATATTGAGTAGCAACTGGTAATTTTGTTTGGCTAATTCATGACTCATCCCAAAGCGTTGTCTGTTTGGTCCTGCAAGTTGGGATGTAAACATAGCTGCTTCACCAAAAACCACGATGCGACCTTCGCCATATTCCATGTAGGCTCCCTGATGCATTCCTTTGGCATTGTACTGTTTTATATCTCCTTCAAAAACCCATGCAGTATCTGGTAATATATTAATATGTGATTCCGGAAGTATTAATATGGGTTTGGCGTCTTCCGGGGATCGAAATGCCTGACCTGTAAACGAAGCAACTTCAGAAACAGATTCATTTACATACCTGCCTGCTGTAATCTCGTTTTCGATCAGCGTTTGGTCTTCAACACGAAACAAGGTAGGTCCATTCTGATTGCTGTTTAAAGCAAATCCATTGGTCATTTCAAAACCAAATACTTTTGCCAGATCCTCAGCGGCACCTGCCATAGGCATATGGTCTGCGATCAGAAATAAACTACCACCATTGGCTACCCATTGTTTTACCGTTTCTATTTCTTTTTTACTAAAAGCACTTGGAGTAGGCAGGTACCACTTGTTTATATTGATTTGGTTAAGTGCATTTGATATTACCAAAATCTGTCCTGACTCAAGTCTTTGAGTCATAAATGGCCCTGCATAGGCCTTTACTCGATAACCATCTCTTTCAAGCAGGTCGGAGAAAGCCTGGTATCTGCCACTTTTTGTATGAAAGTTATGATGGCCTTCATCAATAAAAACAACGGGTCCTGCATTTTTATCATAAGCAATATTCAAAATATCAGGGCGATAATAGGTATCGGCAACTTGTTGAGCACTGGCTATAGAAGCCAGGAGGCATAAAATATAAGTAATCGCTTTCATGTTACTAATTTACTAAAACAAGCGCAATTGATATTTATTAAATTCCCAATGATATTTGTCATCGTATCTGCTGATTAATTCCTTTATGTTTGCCTTAAACTCGATACTTTCAGCAAGACATGAAAATTTTAATGATTCATTTTGTAGCCATTTTTGTCTACTTATTTTTATGCCTTCAAGGATTGACAGCCCAGGAACCTGTAAAGCAAAAAAAACTATTCTTTAAGGCCGACCTAAGAGCCAGAGCAGAGCAAGACTGGGATTCTCGAAAATCAGACGGAACATACAGGGATGACCGGTTTAGAGTTCGATTCAGAGTAAGGGCTCAGTTAGAGTATAAACCAAAAGACTGGGCTACATTTGGTCTGAGAATGAGAACAGGTTACCCTGAGAAACAACAGGATCCCCACTTGACCATTGGTGATGGATATCATGAATTTGAATCAGTTCCGATCGGTTTCGATAAGCTGTATTTCAAGTATCATAAAAAATGGTTTACAGCTTGGGTGGGTAGAAATACTTTTCCTTTTGAAAAAACAAATGAACTTTTTTGGAGCGATAACGTTTGGTTAGATGGGGTTTATCTGAGTGCCCATCACAATCCTGCACCTGATTGGATTGACAAAGTTACCTATGCGGGAGGTATGTTTACGATGCTCAATAGTTTTTCAACTTTTGCTGATGATAGTTTTATGGGGATCGTACAAATTAAAACAGAACATTTTGAAAATAGATTACGAGTGTTTCCCGGTTTTTTTCACTTCAATCGCATGCCAGATATTCCTGATGGAAATGAAACCTTCAGATTTGAATATTCAATTCTTCAATTCGGGGCCGAAGCCCTGGTATTTAAAAACCCAAGAATTACAATGGGGTTAGACCTGTATCGAAACCTACAGAATTATAACAAAAACGATGCTATTGAAGATCGTTTTAAAAACCAGAAAAATGGCTTTGTAGGTAGTATTGTTTGGGGCGATCTCTCTAAAAAGGGTGACTTTGCGCTTGGCACTTATATCACCTATTTAGAACGTTATGCCGCCGTAGATTTTATTGCCCAGAATGATTGGGTAAGATGGGATTACAGTGGTCAGGGTTCGAGAGATGGGAGACTGACCAATTACAAAGGAATTGAGATCATGAGTGGATACAGGATCAGTAAAATGCTTCAGCTGAAAGTAAGATATTTTATAGTTGAGCAACTTCTTGCTTATGGGCCGGCTTTGGAAAATGGAAACAGAATACGTTTTGATATTGATTTTCGGTTTTAATGGCCTATTGTACAAGCTTCAATAGATATAGTGTATCACTTATTGGCACTAATTACCTGCGTATGATCATAGAATGGTTCTCTATTTTATGAATGCCAAGAACTAGTTCGGTGATGAAAGGGGTTTATATCCAAATAATCGAGTTATCTTTGCGGCTCTTAATATAATAGATGACATTTAAAGAATTAGGGCTCATACCTTCGATACTCCGAACACTAGAGGAGCAAGGATATAAAAAGCCAACCCCCATACAACAACAATCCATCCCAATTTTATTAAAAGGTAGAGATCTTTTGGGCTGTGCCCAAACAGGGACGGGAAAAACGGCAGCCTTTGCAATTCCGATATTACAGAACCTGAGCAAATCTCATAGTCAGGTAAAAGGAAAGCGAAAAATCAAGGCCTTGGTTGTGACACCCACCAGAGAGCTGGCAACACAAATTTCTGAGAGCTTTAAGGTATATGGCAAATACACCAACTTAAAGAATACTGTTATTTTTGGAGGTGTGAAACAAAGAGCACAGGTGGATGCCTTAAGACGAGGAGTTGATGTTTTAGTAGCCACTCCGGGGCGTTTACTCGATCTTATCAATCAGAAACATATCAGCCTGAGACATATAGAATATTTTGTGCTCGATGAGGCTGACCAGATGCTTGATATGGGCTTTATTCACGATATTAAAAAGATTATAAATTTATTACCCAAGCAAAGGCAATCCTTATTCTTTTCTGCAACTATGCACCCTAAAATTGTTGCCTTGTCTAAGCAGATATTGGGAAATCCTGAAAGGGTTACGGTACAGCCGGAACAAACTACGGCTGAGAAAGTTGAGCAGGCAATTTACTTTGTTACCAAATCCAATAAAATAAAGTTGTTGATCTATTTACTTCAAAAAAATCAAATAGATTCAGTACTCGTTTTTTCCAGAACCAAACACGGAGCAAACAAAATTGTCAAGTTATTGCTGAGAGAAGGATTCAGGAGTGCTGCCATACATGGTAACAAATCTCAGACGGCACGAGAACTGGCCTTGAATAATTTCAAAAAAGGTGATATTAATATTTTAGTGGCTACTGATATAGCTGCGCGAGGAATTGATATTGACGAATTGTCATTTGTGGTCAATTACGATTTGCCTAATGTTCCGGAATCCTATGTCCACAGAATCGGAAGGACCGGAAGAGCCGGGGCCAGTGGAATTGCGATTTCATTTTGCGATGGAAGCGAAAGACCTTATTTAAAGGATATTGAAAAGTTAATCAATAAACAGATCCGGGTCATTCATGAGCATCCTTTTGTAAATGATGATCTTGAGAAAGAGTCGCAAAAGCCGGAAAGACAGCACGGTCATAAGAGAAAACCAAAGCCCGCCGGAAAAGCCAAAGGCGGAGGTAGAAAGAATTATTGGAGAAAGAAAAAAGCTAAAAAAGGCAACTCCGACGCTTCGAAAACCTAGTCTTTCTTATTTCCTTGTAATCATGATTTAAATCATTTTATATCTGGTTATTTTTCATGTACTTTAACATAGTTTTAAAGGAGATCAGCCATGAAAAAAAATGAACCCATTTCAAGTATTATGACCAAGGAGGTTGTAACATTGAACCTAGAGGATTCTCTTTATTCTGCTGAAAAGAGAATGAAGAAGAACCACATCAGGCATATGCCTGTCGTTAGTGATGAAAAATTAATAGGTCTTATCAGTTTGTCAGATTTACAACGTATCAGTTTTATAGATGCTTATGGTAAGGAAGGAACAGAAGATACTCCTATTTATAATATGCTTGACATCAAAGACCTGATGATAAAAAAACCATTAACAGCAAGTCCTCAAACAACCATTATGGAAGTTTCCAAACTGCTGGCCAGTAAAGAGTTCCATTCTTTACCGGTTGTAGAAGAAGATAAACTGGTGGGTATCATTACCACTACGGATCTCCTGCATTATTTTATTGAATTATGCTGATCCAACATGGCGGCAACTTTGTGGACAATGGTTTCTGCCAGTTTTCGTTTTGATTCTACGGTCCATCCGGCCACATGAGGACTTAAGAGTACCTTATCTGAATTGATCAATTTTTGAAAATCTTCAGGTAAGGTATTTTCTTTTGAAAAGAAATTTTCAAAAGAGCTTTTCTCGTATTCTAAAACATCCAGACAGGCACCTTTTATTTTGCCTGATTCTAAAGCGCTGACTAAGTCTTTGGTAACAATAGCCGAACCTCTGGCTGTATTAATGACATAGATATCATTTTTAAACCGATCTATAAACGAGGCCCGAACCATTTGTTTGGTAAGATCCGTTTGAGGTGTATGTAAACTTAAGATGTCGGTCTTTTGGAATAGTTCATTTATACCTACTTGTCTGGCATTTTCATCTCCCAGGCCTTCCCTGATGTCATAACAGATCACCTCACAATCGAATCCCTTTAGTTTTTTTGCAAAGGCCTTCCCCATGTTTCCATACCCTATAAGACCAATGGTTTTGCCTTCTAATTCGATACCCCGATTATCTTCTCTGAGCCATTGCCCGTTCCTGATTTCTGTATCAGCTTTGTTAAATTTATTGAAAAGAGAAAGAATCATTCCCAAAGCATGTTCACCCACAGCATTTCTATTTCCCTCAGGGGCGGCAATTAAATGGATGTTTTTACTCATCGCGAAGTCAATATCAATATTTTCCAAACCGGCTCCAACCCGTCCGATGAATTTCAATTTTGTTGCTTTTTCTAAAAAGGATCTGTCGATTTGGAATCGACTGCGAATAATAATACCATCATACAAATGAATTTTATTTTCAACCGTTGTTTTGGAAGAAGAATAGTCTTCATCACAATCCATATGCAGCTTTTTTAATCCATCTAGGAGAAGCGGGTGATTCGTATCTAAAAACAGAACTTTCATCAGTCAATAATTTTTTTACAAAAATATGGGAACTGAATTATTAAAAGATCCTTAATTTTAAAAAAAAATATTTATGCAGCCTCACCTATTAAGATTTCTTGTAACGATTTTATGTTTGTCAAATACGCTCTTATTTGCACAAGATTATTTTTTGGAGTCTTACCAGCCATTTGATACCTCCATTCCAAGTCCTGAGGAGTTTCTTGGATATCCCATTGGAGAATACCATACCCGACATGATTTAGTGGTAGCCTATATGTATACGCTGGCCGAACTTTCCGATAAGGCTGCGGTCACTGTTTATGGAAAAACCCATGAAAACCGGAAACTCTTGATTTTACAGATCGGAAGTCCGGAGAATTTAAAAAATATTGAGGAGCTCAAAAAGAAGCACCTTGAAGTGGTTGATGCCGATAAGGATGTCCAGGATTTTAGCGGACTTCCATTATTTGTGAATCTTGCCTATGGAGTGCATGGTAATGAGCCCTCTAGTACTGAAGCAGCCATGCTGACAGCTTATACTTTGATTGCTTCTCAAAATGAAAAAGTAGTATCCTATTTGGATGAGGTAATCGTCTTTTTAGATCCAACGATTAATCCTGATGGGAGGGACAGGCATTCGAACTGGGCCAACAGTTACAGAGGAAATCCACTGATTGCAGATAAATATGATATAGAGCATAATGAAGCCTGGCCAAGAGGCAGAACAAATCATTATTGGTTTGATCTGAACAGGGACCTGTTGCTCGGTGTGCATCCGGAATCACAGGGACGCCTGGATTGGTACCATGACTGGTATCCGAATGTGGTGACTGATTTTCATGAAATGGGGACCAACAGTACTTATTTTTTCGAACCTAAAAACAAATCGGCTTCTGTTAAGCCAATTACTCCCGCAGAGAACCGGGACGTTCTTAACAAGGTTTTTGCAGAACAGTATGCCGCTGACCTGGATGAGATAGGTTCTTTTTATTTTACAGATGAGATTTATGATTCTACCTACCCCGGATATGGTTCTACCTATATGGACCTCCAGGGTTCGTTGGCATTATTATTTGAGCAGGCCAGTTCACGAGGGCACCTGCAGGAAACTTCAACAGGAGTGATTTCATTTCCTTTTACCATAAGAAACCAGTTTGTGTCGAGTATGGCAACCGTCAAAGCTGCCATTGCAAATAAGGATTTACTCTATAACTATCAGAACGAATTTTTTAAGAAAGCGAGGCAGAAAGGAGCATCTTCTAAAGTGAAAGGATATGTCTTTGGTGATTCACTGGATCAGCATCGAAATAAGGCCTTTATAGATGTTTTATTGCAACATCGTATCGAAGTATACCCGCTCAGTGAAAAAACCACTGTAAATGGCGTAAATTTTGACAAGGGGTCATCTTATGTTGTGCCTGCAAATCAAAAGCAGTATTATATGGTTCAATCTTTATTCGAAACGTATGAATCGTATCGGGACAGCGTCTTTTACGATACTTCGGCCTGGTCCATGGTGAATTTCTATAATTTAAAATATAAACCTTCCGGGAAACTGCCATCCTATGGGGAAAGAATTACGGAAGAGACAAATCAAATACAGGTTCAGCAATTTGTAAAGAGTGATTATGCCTATTTGATTCCTTATGACAGCTATTATGCCCCGGCATTATTGCATGATCTGGAAAATCATGGTCTTGTAGTGAAAGTGTCAACGAAACCGTTTACGTCAAACATTGGTGAATCGCAACGGCGTTTTAATAGGGGTGCTTTATTGGTTCCTGTAGAAGATCAATTTGAGATACCTGCAGCCACCGTGCATGAATTGGTAGAAGAAGCCAGTCAGAAGTATAAGATTGAAGCTTTTCCTGTAAACACTGGCATGACAGTTGGAGGAAATGGATTGGGGAGCAGGAGCTTTCAAACATTGGTAAAGCCAAGTGTTATGATGATAGTTGGTGGTACTGTCAGTTCTTATGAGGCAGGAGAGGTATGGCACCTGTTTGAAGACAGGATGAATATGCCGGTAGTAAAAGTCCCCGAAAGCAGACTGTATTTAACAGACATCTACCGATATAATGTGATTATCATGGTTTCCGGGAATTACAGACTTTTGAATAAAAGGGAAAAAGAACGACTATCAAAATGGGTTGGTGATGGCAATACCTTGATTACAACAGGCAAGGCGAGTGACTGGGCCATCAAGCAAAAAATTGTGGAAGAAGAACTTTTTGGAAAAATGCCTGATTCGGTTTCTAAGGGAGAAAGAAGTAGTTATGAATCTGCACGAGGAACTCTTCGAAAGCACAACATTGGGGGCGCCATTTTTGAAGTAGACCTTGACTTAACACATCCAATTGCCTACGGTTATCACAGCAAAAAAGTACCAGTTTATAAGAATAATCGCGTTTGGATTAAACCAAGTAAAAACAGGTTCTCTACAGTGGCAGCCTATGTGGAAGACCCTCATGTTGATGGCTATATCAGCTCAGAAAATCTCGAAATCATGAAGCAGGCGGCTTCCATTGTCGTAAGTAAGAAAGGCAAAGGAAGGGTCGTACTTTTTGCAGATAATCCTAATTTTAGAGGCGCCTGGTACGGCACCAATAAATTATTTATGAATGCGGTGTTATTTGGTCACTTGATCAAAGTTCCTCAGTAAATGATATAGATAAAAGAAAAGCTCCTTAGAAACCTAAGGAGCTTTTTTTATGCTATGAAATTTTATATTAGTTGTTTAAAGCTTCAGCTCCACCAACAATCTCCAGGATTTCGTTGGTAATTGCCGCTTGACGCGCTTTATTATACACCAATAATAATTCATCTCTAAGTTCTGTTGCATTATCTGTTGCCTTGTGCATGGCTGTCATTCTCGCTCCGTGTTCTGAAGCATATGAATCTCTAATTGCCTTGTACAATTGCATTTTCAATGACTTAGGAATTAATCCTTTTACAATCTCTTCTTTATTTGGCTCAAAAATGTAATCAGCGCCTGCCTCATCGGTTTCTTCAGCAGCTGCAATTGGCAAGTATTGCTCTTGTGTTACTATTTGAGTAGCAGCATTTTTGAATCTGTTATACACTAATTCAATATGATCAAATGCACCGTTGGCAAATTGCTCCATCAAATCTTCAGCAAAAACAGCGGTATTTTCAAAAGTCAATTCATCATATAGATCCGATTCAAATTTGTAAATAGCGTGCTCTTTAGAAAGAATATCATTTCCTTTTTTACCAATGGTAAGAATAGAAACGTCTTTGCCAGCATATGTTGTCTTTGCTATCTTTGCCACCTCTTTTATTACACTGGAATTGAAACCACCACACAATCCTCTGTTAGAGGTAATGGCAACGATCAAGACTTTATTGATGTCTCTCTGTTCAGTGAATTCACCACCATCATCACTATCCAAAGTTGCGCTTAGATTTTGTAATAACTCGGTTAATTTATTAGAATAAGGACGCATTTGAACAATCGCATCCTGGGCTTTTTTCAACTTAGCAGCAGATACCATCTTCATGGCACTGGTGATCTTCATGGTTGACCCAATGGACGATATTCTGTTACGTATTTCTTTTAAATTTGCCATTTATGTATAAAATTAAATTTAGACTTCAGAACACAAGATTCTGAAGTCAAAACTTTAAACGTTTATTCAAATTTTGCAGATACTTCTGCAGCTACTTTTTCTAACGTATCAGTAACTTCATCAGTTAATTTACCTGCTTTCAAAGTTTCAAGAACATTCGCGTGTTTTGCACGTAAAAATTCAAGAAAATCTTTTTCAAATTCTTTTACCTGTTCAACAGGAACTGATTTTAATAAATCTTTTGAACCTGCATAAATAATAGCGATTTGATCCTCAACAGCAAACGGGTCGTTCTGAGCCTGCTTTAGGATCTCCACGTTTCTTTTACCTTTTTCAATTACACTTAAGGTTGCAGCATCAAGATCAGAACCGAATTTAGCAAAAGCTTCTAATTCACGGTATTGTGCCTGGTCAAGTTTTAAAGTTCCAGCTACTTTCTTCATTGATTTAATCTGAGCATTTCCACCTACACGTGATACAGAAATACCTACGTCAATCGCTGGTCTAACACCTGAGTTAAACAAATCAGAAGTCAAAAATATTTGTCCGTCAGTAATCGAAATTACGTTTGTTGGAATATAGGCGGATACATCACCGGCCTGTGTTTCAATAATTGGTAAGGCAGTTAATGAACCACCACCCTTTACTTTTCCTTTCAATGAAGGAGGAACATCATTCATTTGAGAAGCAATCGCATCATCATTGATTACTTTTGCAGCTCTTTCAAGAAGTCTTGAGTGAAGATAAAATACATCACCAGGATATGCCTCACGACCTGGAGGTCTTCTTAATAACAATGAAACTTCACGATATGCAACCGCTTGTTTAGAAAGGTCATCATAAATAATCAATGCTGGTCTACCTGTATCACGGAAGTATTCACCGATCGCAGCACCTGCAAACGGAGCGTAAAACTGCATTGGAGCAACATCTGATGCATTTGCAGCGACAATAGTCGTATAAGCAAGAGCACCTTTTTCTTCTAACATCTTAGCAATACCAGCAACAGTTGAACCTTTTTGACCTATGGCAACATAAATACAAAATACTGGCTCACCTGCATCATAAAATTCTTTCTGATTGATAATTGTATCAAGCGCCACAGTAGACTTACCAGTCTGACGGTCACCAATAATCAATTCACGTTGTCCACGTCCTACAGGAATCATGGCATCAACTGATTTTAATCCGGTTTGTAATGGCTCAGTTACTGGTTCTCTATAAATTACACCAGGAGCTTTTCTCTCTAATGGCATTTCAAAAGTTTCACCTTCAATTGGCCCTTTACCATCAATTGGCTCACCTAGTGTGTTTACAACTCTTCCAAGGATACCTTCACCTACATTGATAGAAGCAATTCTATCAGTACGCTTTACAGTAGCTCCTTCTCTAATTGCAGTAGAATCACCTAATAATACTACACCAACATTGTCTTCTTCCAGGTTAAGAACGATACCTTCAAGTCCTCCTTCAAAAACCACTAGCTCTCCATACTGTACATTTGATAAACCATAGATTCTGGCGATACCATCTCCTATTTGTAATACAGTTCCTATTTCAGTCAACGAAGCTTTTCCTTCAAATCCTGTTAGTTGTTCTTTTAAAATTGCTGATACTTCAGCTGGTTTTATTGTTGCCATTTTTACTAGTTATTATCTTAATTAGATTTTAGATATATAATGATTATCTTCAAATTGAGAAAGAAGGTTGTTCAATCTGTAAGAAACGCTTGAGTCATACAATTTATCACCTACTCTTAAAACAAACCCTCCGATTATTGACGGGTCCACTACATTATTCAAGCTAATTTGCTTTCCTAATGCTTCCTCAACTCTTTTTAGAATTGCTTTTTCCAAGTCCTTGGTCAATGGAACGGCAGATATAACTTGAGCTACCTCTATTCCTTGCAGGAAATCGTAAATCACAATGTATTCCTTAGCTACTAATTCAAGTAGGGCAGGTCTTCTGTTTTCGATCAGTAAGTTGATAAGACCCATGGTGATATCATTTACTTTTTTTCCGAAAATGTCTTTTAATACAGCTGTCTTGGCTGCCGATTTGATCACAGGGCTTTTTAACATGATTTCCAGGTCATGATTTTCTTCAATCGTAGACTGGATTAAAATCATATCATCATTCACCTCTTTTGCAAAACCTTTTTCTTTTGCGAGGTTTAATGTTGCCTTAGCGTATCTTAATGCTGCTCTTGTTCCTACCATGCTTATTTTAACCTAGCTTCGTCTAACATTTTTTCAATCAACTTCACTTGCTTGTCCTTATCAGACAATTCGTCTTTCATGATCTTCTCTGCGATGCCAATTGATAATTCAGCAACTTGATTCTTCAATTCAGTGATTGCCGAATGTTTTTCATTCTCTATGGTTTGTTTGGCCTGCTCAATAATTTTATTTGATTGAGTCTTTGCTTCATCTTTCGCCTCTGTGATCATTTTTTCTTTGATCATTCTTGCATCTTTCAACAAAGAATCTCTTTCAGCTCTGGCTTCTTTCAAAATCTTTTCGTTGCTTGACTGAAGATCCAGCATTTCCTGACGGGCTTTATCAGCTTCATCCAAGGCATTTTGAATACCTTCTTCTCTGCTGTTCAAAGCGTCCAAAATAGGTTTCCATGCAAATTTCTTCAATAAGAAAAGCAACAATACAAAAAGAATTGTTTGCCAGAAAAAAAGTCCAAATGAAAAATCGTTGATTAACTTCTCCATGTGTTTATTTTGTAAATATTAATATTGTTTTGAAAACAATAGCTATAACCAACCGTCATAGCTATTGTTACTTTTAAGATTAAACTGCAAATAAAGCAGCAAATCCAATACCTTCAATAAGCGCCGCTGCAATCAACATCGCTGTTTGAATTTTACCAGTAGCTTCAGGTTGACGAGCAATAGCGTCCATCGCTGAACCACCA
>NZ_JBPCUJ010000044.1:0-7499 GCF_051011215.1 Lutimonas sp. | reverse complement strand
TCATTTCTTTTTTTTAAGTTTACATACCAGACCAGAACAGTATAGCTGATATGCAAACAAATATTGACTTTCTAGAACTAAATCATAGCAGTGATACCCCTAAGTACCAGCAGCTTGTCAATTCTATTACGAATGCCATAGCGAACAACATCTTATCACAGGGCGATCCGCTACCATCGGTTAATACCATTTGTAAAACGCATCACTTATCAAGGGATACGGTTTTTAAAGCCTATACTGTTCTTAAAGAACAAAGAGTTATTGAATCCGTGCCCAATAAAGGTTATTATGTGGCAAGCAGCACGAAAAAAATATTGCTGGTTTTAGATACTTTTAAGGCTTATAAAGAGGTTTTATATCACTCATTTATACAAAACCTTCCAAGCAATTATATAACCGATGTTCAATTTCATCATTATAATATTGACAATTTTACCACAATCATCAACAACGGTAAGGGCAAGTACTTTAAATACGTTGTGATGAATTTTGACGATGTGAAAGTCAATGAAGTAATTTCAACACTTCCTTTGGAGAAGTTGCTCATTATTGATTGGAATATTCATGCGAAAGAGGATAGCAATTATGTTTGTCAGAATTTTGGCAGTTCTTTTTATCGTGCCATGGAAGAAGCCAAGGAAATGTTTATGAAATATAATGAACTTTGTTTTTTATACCCTGAATTTACAAATCATCCAATAGAGACCGTTACTTTTTTTAAGAGCTTTTGTGAAACGCATCACATGAATTATCAGGTTTTAACGGATCCCACCTCTTATACTATTAAAGAGGGGAGTGCATATATAAGTGTGAGTGACAGAGTCTTGGCGAACTTCTTGAAACAATGTAAAGAAAAGAATCTGGAGCCTGGTTTGGATGTAGGGTTTTTATCTTATAATGAAACACCGATGAAAGAGTTTATTTACAAAGGCATTACCGTTGTTTCCACAGACTTCAAGGTCCTAGGAACCAAAGCTGCGAGCTTTATCATGAATGATCAGCCTTTACAGGAATATATAGAAACACGTTTAATAATTAGAGAATCATTATAAGGTATGTATTTTATAGGATTTGATTTAGGTAGTTCATCAGTTAAAGCCGCTTTGATTGATTCGAGCACGGGAAAGACAATAGGAGTTACCAACTATCCGGAAACAGAGATGTCTATTTTAGCGAAACAAACGGGATGGGCCGAACAGGATCCTGGTATTTGGTGGCAAAATTGTTGTAAAGTAACCCAGCGATTACTCAGGCAAACCGGCGTATCTTCCAATGAAATTAAAGGTGTCGGAATTGCATATCAGATGCACGGTATGGTGATTATTGATAAGGATCAGAAGGTGTTAAGACCATCGATCATTTGGTGTGACAGCAGGGCCGTAGAGATTGGTAATCAGGCATTTCAAGCCGTAGGGGCAGATTTGTGCGTGTCAAATTTGTTGAATTCACCAGGCAATTTTACGTTGTCTAAATTAAAATGGGTCAAGGAGAATGAACCTGAAGTATTCAATCAGGTCCATAAATTATTATTACCTGGAGATTTTATTGCCATGCGCCTCACAGGAGAGGTCACTACCACAATTAGTGGATTATCAGAAGGTATTATGTGGGATTTTAAAGAAAATGAACCGGCATCCTGGCTTTTTGATCATATGGGAATAAGTAAAGAGCTGATACCTGACGTTGTTCCTACCTTTTCTGAACAGGGTACGGTCACAAAACAAGCCGCTGAAGAAATTGGCTTGCCTCAAGGAATACCAGTTCTATATCGAGCCGGAGATCAACCGAATAATGCCCTTTCGTTGAATGCTTTTGAGCCTGGAGAAATAGCGGCAAGCGGAGGAACATCAGGAGTGGTGTATGCCGTAACGGATTCGATCCAAACGAAAGAATACCTAAGAATTAACAATTTTGCCCATGTTAATTATACCAAAGAAAACCCGCGGATAGGGAAACTATTAAATATAAACGGTGCCGGGATACAGTACAGTTGGATGAAACAAAATTTGGCGCATGCGTCAGCGTCCTATGAGGATATGAATAATCTGGCTGCTACTGTTTCGATTGGCTCTGAAGGACTTAGAATACTTCCTTTCGGGAATGGAGCGGAAAGAATGTTGAACAATCAAAATAAAGGAGCCCGTATTTCTAATCTGAACTTTAACCTGCATAAGAGAGGGCATATGTTTAGGGCAGCTCTAGAGAGTATTGCATTTTCATTTGTTTATGGTATTGATATTTTAAAAAACGACGGAGTCGACCTTTCAGTGATCCGCGCTGGGAATGATAACCTGTTTCGATCAGACATATTTTCTACCACCATCGCTAGCCTGGTCGGAGCGAATATTCAGATTATAGATACTACTGGTGCCGTCGGGGCAGCAAGAGCCGCTGGTGTAAGTTTTGGCGCTTTTAAATCCCTGAACGAAGCCTTTTCAGACATTGAACATGTAATGACGTATCAACCTCAAAGCAATAAAAACAACTATTCTGAATTCTATGAATTGTGGAAACAGGATTTAGAGGAACAATATCATCAATAACATCATAAAAATTTATAATAATGGCAATTTTAGGAAATAGAGAATACTTTAAGGGCATCGAGAGTATCAATTATGAGGGTGTCGAATCAGACAATCCCCTGGCATTTAAATACTATAATCCAGAGCAAATAGTAGCTGGTAAAACCATGAGGGAGCATTTTAAATTTGCCATTGCCTATTGGCATACATTCTGTGGTCAAGGTGGAGATCCTTTTGGACCAGGGACACAGAATTTTGCATGGGATCAGGCCTCTGATGCAATTCAGGCTGCAAAAGATAAGGCAGACGCAGCTTTTGAATTCATCAGTAAGATGGGCTTTGACTATTTCTGTTTTCACGATTATGATTTGATCCAGGAAGGGGCAACATTTGATGAATCAGAAGAGAGATTGTCTGTGATCACAGATTATATCAAGGTCAAACAAAAAGAATCAGGAATTAAATTATTATGGGGTACAGCCAATTGTTTTTCTAATCCTCGCTATATGAATGGTGCGGCGACAAATCCAGAGTTTAATGTGTTAGCCAGGGCTGGAGGACAAATAAAATTGGCCTTGGATGCTACCATCAAATTGGATGGTGAAAACTACGTGTTCTGGGGAGGAAGAGAAGGATATATGTCGTTATTAAATACGGATATGGGTAGAGAACTGGATCATATGGGACAGTTCTTAAGAATGGCACGTGACTATGCCCGAGCTGAGGGATTTAAAGGCAATTTCTTCATTGAACCTAAGCCTATGGAACCTATGAAACATCAATATGATTTTGATGCAGCAACGGCTATTGGCTTTTTAAAAGATCAAGGTTTGGACAAAGATTTTAAGATGAATATTGAAGTTAACCATGCTACTTTGGCTCAGCATACATTTCAGCATGAAATGGATACCGCGGCAAAAGCGGGAATGTTGGGGAGTTTGGATGCCAACCGAGGAGATTACCAGAATGGATGGGATACAGATCAATTTCCAAACAATATACAAGAGACAACAGAAGCGATGTTGGTATTTTTAAAGGCTGGAGGCTTGCAAGGAGGAGGTATTAATTTTGATGCCAAGATCAGAAGAAATTCAACTGATGTAGAAGATGTTTTTTATGCCCATATTGGCGGTGCCGATACCTTTGCCCGAGCGCTGCTTATTGCCGATAGGATCATATCCTCTTCTCCCTATGAAAAACTGCGGTCAGAGCGTTATGCCTCTTTTGATTCCGGAAATGGTAAAGCCTTTGAAAACGGACAACTGACCATGAAGGATTTATATAAAATTGCGAAAGAAAATGGCGAGTTATCGTTGACCAGTGGCAAACAAGAATTGTATGAGAATATTATCAATCAGTATATTTAAGCATTATAGCAGCACCTTACAGAACCAAAACTTAAGATTATTATGAAAGCATTAGATACCCTGGATTGGGTTGTAATTGTCGGGTATTTTGTCATTTTACTGGGAGTAGCCTGGTGGGTGATTTTACAAAAACAAAAAAATACGGAAGATTATTTTTTAGCTGGCCGAAATATAGGCTGGTTTATGGTTGGTGCCTCGATTTTTGCTTCTAATATAGGTTCTGAACACGTGGTTGGATTAGCTGGAAACGGCGCTGGCGATAAAATGCCCTTATTAATTTATGAAATGCATGCCTGGATCGTACTGATGCTGGGTTGGGTGTTTTTGCCATTTTATGCGCGAAGTGGTGTATTTACCATGCCCGAGTTTTTAGAAAAGCGTTTTGATGAAAGATCGAGATGGGTTTTATCGATAGTTTCTTTGGTGGCCTATATATTGACTAAAGTATCTGTAACGATTTATGCCGGTGGTATTGTTGTCTCTGCTCTTTTAGGAATTCCTTTTTGGATTGGTGCCGTGGCTACTGTGGTGCTAACAGGTATTTATACGGTACTTGGAGGTATGCGTGCCGTGGTATATACGGAGACCATTCAAGCTATTATCCTTGTGCTGGGAGCCGGAATCCTCACCTTTATGGGCTTGGAGGCTGTTGGAGGCTGGGGAGAATTAAAAGCAACTGTGGGGCCGGACTATTTCAATATGTGGCGACCTAATTCAGATCCTGACTATCCCTGGTTACCGCTTTTTATAACCAGTACAGTGGTAGGGATTTGGTATTGGTGTACCGATCAGGTTATTGTTCAGCGGGTTTTAACTGCAAAAAATATTAAAGAAGGAAGAAGAGGAAGTATTTTCGGTGCTCTTTTAAAATTAATGCCCGTCTTTTTATTTTTAATTCCTGGCGTTGTGGCCCTGGGGTTGAAAATGCAGGGCAAGTTGGACTGGAACAGCCCGGATGAAGCTTTCCCGGTATTGATGAGCAATCTGCTTCCTTCAGGCTTGAGAGGTTTAGTGGCAGCCGGTCTTTTGGCAGCTTTGATGAGTTCCTTAGCCTCTGTTTTTAATTCATGCTCAACGCTATTTACCTTAGATATTTATAAAAAAATCAAACCTAACAAACCGGAGAAGGATCTGGTAAAAACGGGTCGAATAGCAACTTTCTTCGTTGTCGGTCTGGGCTTGCTCTGGATCCCTATAATTTCAAGATTGTCTGATGGTTTGTATGAGTATTTACAAAATGTCCAAGCCTATATTTCACCTCCGATAGCCGCCGTTTTTCTATTGGGAATTTTCTATAAAAGAATTAATGCCAATGGAGCTATTGCTACCTTAGTAGGTGGATTTATTATCGGCTTTTCAAAGCTGACTCTTGAGATTATGAAGACCAGTTTTACCGAAGGCAGTTTTTTATTCAATATTGCTGATATCAACTGGCTGGTATTTGGCGCATATTTCTTTGCCTTGTGCATAGGAATAGCCGTTGTGGTTAGTATGTTTTACCCTGCTCCTTCAGAAGCTCAATTGGCAGGCTTGACTTTTGGAACCATTGATAAGGAACAGAAGGAATCGAATAAGTCGAGTTATACCATTTGGGATATCATAACATCTGCCTTGGTAGTCATTATTGTACTCTATATTATGATATCATTTAGCTCCTTGTCCTTATAATTGAGAAGTTGGATTCGACTAAGTTTAGCCGTTAAAGGCTTTCATTTTTTCGAGACGCATGGCAAACGGGACGCTGTTATGTTTAAAAGTGTATTCAATGGATTTGTCAAATTCAACCGTTTGTTCAACTTCGAGTTGTGATTGTTGAATACTACCTTCAAGTTCAGATTTGAGCGCCTTGTTCAGAATGATTTGAATGCTGCCATAGTATAGTTCTGTGATCATATACACACGTCGAAGCTTTCCTTCATAGGTTTTCCATTTGTCTTTTTTTAAAATCTCCAGGTAATTGTCAATACGTATGCGGTTCATATTTGACATGGTTCTTACCTGAATGTTGCCAAAGTGAAAGTGATTGATTTTTCTTAGTTCGAATCGGTGTCCCAGGTCCTGGATTAATGGATTTTCAAGACTTGTTATAGCCGTTGATTCCATTTGAATCGTTAACTCGGCCAAGTGAGCGTTTTTAATCTTTTCTTTGTACAATTCTTTGATACCCTTTGTCCAATTTTCATGACTGATAATGGAAGCATCCAGAAAGGCATTGTAAATGTGTTCTGACATGCCTGGATGTTTGAATTTGGGTTTGCCTATAATTGGGTCCCATACTAGATTTCCGAGTATTATGTTTTCGTGAGAGGCAGGTATCAATTCTAAATTGTACTTGTTGCGAAACCTTTTTATTTCCATTCTGGCCAAATTATTGGAGATTGAAGATAACGACAATAGAAAAAAAAGGGGTAAGGGAACTGCTTACTATCTGTAAGGCTATTTTTATTTAAGACGATTTTAATTGAGATACCTTGGGGTAAGCTTGATATACCTTACTATAAGTACGGTTTATACCTGAGAATTGAAAGTGTTCGACTTAAAGAATCTGCTTTTGGATTCTGTATTCTATGATCTTTTAGTACCTTATGGGTATAAAATCAAAGAATTATGAAAAAAATACGGCTTCTGTTTGCATTTTTAGTAATGCTGTTTTGCTTTGTTCAATGTACTGAAGATGATGTAGTTGAGAAGGCAGAAATTCAAAAGATACTTGCTGATGGTGGTGAGGAGGGGGAAGATGATAAAGATAGTACCAAGGACTAGTTGCTTAAATTGAAAAAGAATATTTTTTTGAATGCATATAAAAGAGTTTTATAAATTTTTCACCAAGCTAATTCTTCTACTTTGGTTTGTCCTAAGTTGTGATAAAGTATCGATTGATCCTTGCGTGGATTGCGATCGAATCGATATGATTTTGACTGAATTTAAATCTGATTCACTGTCTATTCTTG
Source organism: Lutimonas sp. (assembly GCF_051011215.1). Taxonomy (NCBI): domain Bacteria; kingdom Pseudomonadati; phylum Bacteroidota; class Flavobacteriia; order Flavobacteriales; family Flavobacteriaceae; genus Lutimonas; species Lutimonas sp. The sequence continues at coordinate 659 of NZ_JBPCUJ010000044.1, read as the reverse complement.
AAAAACAAAATTTATTAAATCAAGCAGAAGATTTATGTGAGGATCTTGAATCGGATAGCCTAAGGTCATTGTATTTATTTAAAATATCTAACAAGCTATTCAAACTCAAGAATTACCAGAATTTCAGGAATTTAAGTGAAGAGTATTTGCAGATAGCCATAACAAATAATGACACATTGCGTATTGCAGATTATTATTGGAATATGGGTATATATTATTCTAAAATTGAAGTTTCTGATAGTGCTTTTTTTAATTTTAAAATGGCCGGTCAAAAATTTAGGGATATAGGACATAATTATTATGAAGCAAAAATGGATTATAATATGGCATTTTTGCTCAGAAGATCTAGGAATTATATTGAAAGTGAGGCATATGCATATAAATCAATTATGAAGCTTGATTCAATTGAGCATAAGGTTTTACTTTATCGTAACCTTAATCATTTAGGATTGCTGTATTATGATATGAAGCAATATGACCATTCTGAGAACCACCATGAAAAAGCATTAGATCTAGTTTCAGTTCTTCCGAATAAATCAGTTTATTTAGAAAGAACTCTAAACAACCTTAGCCTCGTTTATCAAAAGCAACAAGAATATGAATTGGCAATTCAAACAATTAATCAGGCATTGGAGAATAAACAGTTGGAAAAGCAGCAT
>NZ_JBPCUJ010000043.1:0-19705 GCF_051011215.1 Lutimonas sp. | reverse complement strand
ACCTTTATTTTTTCACCTTTAGTAGCCATCGCATAGGCACACCATCCTCCATACTGAGGTAAAAATTTATCCGGATCAGCTTTAAATTTCGCCAAGTTTGTAGCCGATGAAAATTTATACAAAACTTCATTGTGCTTTAGGCTGAAATTTTTTGAACCCTTCACTGCCTTCGCATCAAAATAAGAAACAACATCATAACCTGCTGCCCCATAATTATTCTGAACATTGACATGATTTTTTTGTGCGACAACCGCAGTTGAAAACAGTAGAAATACCCATACTAATCTCATCATCATGGTTTTTCTGGTTTAGGTCGCTATAAATAAGAATCCCTTGCAAATTTTATTTAATATTCAGGGGTTATCATGATATGGGCATTGTACCTGCCCGGAAACATGAGCCATGGATGGCTAGATTCATTAGGTGCCAAGGAAAGCCCTGTATCCTCTTGGGTGGCATATGGGATGTACACGACATATCTGTATTTCCCATTTTCATTTACTCCCGTATCTTCGTTAAAATATGCTCCCTCGCCATAATAAATATGAAGCGTAGCCGGTGCTTTTGGTAAAGCCATTTTTCCGGATGCTGCTTCCTTCTCTCTTATTTCTTCCCTCTCCTCTCGTGTTTTGCCTTCCGTATTTAATTCACGACCTCTGTCCATCATAGGTTCTAAGCTTTTATGATAACAAACCACCTGAAAACCATCTTTATTCGGATTATCAGCAATACAAATAAACTCGTTGCTGCCCTCCCGCAACATCATAAACTCACCAGAATTACTGTATCCATACACCATGGCTTCTTCTCTTTTCTCTTTTGGAGCAGCAAGAATGGCGGAGGCAATCTGCTGATCCGCACTTAATTCCTGATTTTCCGGAGGATAAAAAGTCGACGTCTCTTCAACTACTTCTTTTTCTGTTTTTAAAATTGAGTTTTTCTTATAAGAAGGCTTGGCACAACTGAATAAAAGAATTGATAATACGAGTAAAAAGATAGAAATTTTCATAAATACATGGCTTGGTTTATAAATGCTAAGATACTTTTTTTTCGTTTTTCAGACAAAACTACATCAGTCTGAATACTTTTAAAAATTGCTTGTGTTGCTTTCACACAATATTTAGAGGTAAGCTACGTTATTAGGTTATTAAGTTCTTAACTTTAATAAAATTGCAAATGTAGCCTGAAGTCTTTCTGGCTAAATTTTCAAAAAAAGTCATAGTGAGACGAAAAAAACAGCCTTGAGGGGGGCTTATGATCAAACAAAAACATTTAGTACTAAATGTTCAACTATTGAAACTTGCTATGACTTTTTTTTATGTAAAATTCCCACTGCCTTTCAGGGGCAAATTTCTATATCTTTTACCAGTTGCCGCGTAAATGGCATTTATGATCGCCGGAGCAATCACAGGAACTCCAGGTTCACCAATACCCGTCGGGGCCTCATTACTTTTAACAATATCAATATGTACTTCAGGTGTTTCATGAATTCTCAGCATTTTATAATCATGGAAATTACTTTGCTTTACAGCTCCGTTATCTACACTAATATCTCCATAATAGGCAAGTGACATACCAAAGATAACGGCTCCTTCCATCTGAGCCTTAACAGTATCTGTATTCACTACAATACCACAGTCAACAGCCGATGATACCTTGAGTACTTTTAAGCTGTTGTCAATGACTGAAACTTCTACTATACTGGCCACATAAGTGTAAAAACTATAATGAATCGCAATGCCCATACCATGGCCATCTGGCATCTCTTTACCCCAACCAGCATTCTTTGCGGCAATTTTTAAAACATTTTTAAGTTTTGAAGTATCTAAACTATGAACGCCATCGGATGGATACACACGATCGGATCCAATCAAATCCAATCTAAATTGCAGAGGGTCTTTCTTGGCTGCTACAGCCAATTCATCTACAAAAACATTAATGGAAAAACCATGAATGATATTGTATACAGATCGCAACCAACCTATTCTTACATGAGCCGCAGCCTCACCATTCTCAAATCGACTATTCTGAATTTCATAAGGCATATTGGTCATACCTTGTTGAAACTCAAAACCGGCACCATGTGTGACTCCTGGCATAAAGGTCGAAGTAATCGATGGATAAGCTGTTCTATGCAACCATGCAGAGACCGATCCTTCTTTCAATGAAGCTTTCATATACTGAGCGCTAATCGCGTGATAATAACTATGTTGCACATCATCTTCCCTAGTCCACACCACCTGTACAGGTTTTTGAATACGTTGAGACAAGGCAACCGCTTCTAAAACAAAATCCGGCTTTGATTTTCGACCAAAACCACCTCCTAGAAAAGTTACATGTATGGTAACTTTCTCAATATCAATGCCTAAAAAATCACTTACTTCCTGCCTGGTTGTTTGAGGAGCCTGAACCGGCGCCCAAACCTCACATACTCCATTTGACACCATTGCGGTGGCGTTTGGAGTTTCCATTGGGGCATGCACAAGATGAGGTAAGGTATAGGTAGCTTCAACAGCAGAATCAGCCTGTTTAAAGGCTTTGAAAACATCTCCCTTCTTCTTTATTAATTTTGCCTTCTTTTCAACATTGGCAATCATTTCTTGTATGAATTCTTCAGAGGAATAACCGGCGTTATCACCGCTGTTCCATGCAAGCTTTAGTGCTTTTTTGCCTTCAATTGCTGCCCAGGTATTCTGACCAATAACCGCAACACCTCCCAGTGCTCCAAAGGGCTTTTTTATTCTATCAAGCAATACCACCTGATCAACACCAGGCACTTTTAAACTGGCCGTATCATCAAAAGATTCATTTTCTCCAAAGGTCACAGGGCTTCTGGCGATGCAGGCATACACCATTCCCTCAATTTTAACATCCATCCCATACTTGGCAACTCCTCTAACAAAATTCTCAGCATCCACACTGATTAAATCTTTGCCAATATAAACAAACTTATCTGGTGATTTAAGTGATGGATTTTCCGGAATTATCATGGTCCCGGCTAACTCCACAAGATCCCCATAAAACAAGGTGTCTTCTGAATCTTTTCTTAAAACATAATGTTTTTCGGCATAACATTGATCTTCTGAAATCCCCCATTGCTTCGCAGCTGCAGCTACCAACATGGACCGCGCCATAGCTCCCATTTTTCTCATGGGTTCGTAAATAGTTCTGATACTTCTGGAACCATCTGTATTCTGATTTCCATAGGCATCATCTCCTGGAGCCTGTTTCACACTGACTCTTGACCAATCCGCATCCATTTCATCAGCAATTACGGAAGTCAGAGAAGTTCTCACTCCCTGCCCCATTTCACTCCTTGACGCGGTTAATATTAAATCTCCATTTGTTTTTAATTCCACAAACAAATTAGGTCTGAATACTTCCCCATCGCTTTCTGGCAATGAGCGCTCAGCGTCAGAATTCATATCACAGGCCAAAAATAGCCCCCCGCTAAATAAGCTTACATTTTTGATAAAATACCTTCTGGATTGTTTTGATGCAAATTTCATATACCTTCAGATTTAGAAGATTCTTCACCCATTTCTGCAGCCAGATGTATCGCCTTTCTGATCCTTACATACGTACCGCAGCGACAAATATTACCACTCATGGCTGTATCTATATCTTTATCAGATGGTTTTGGGTTTTTCTTTAATAAGGCCAGGGCACTGACCACCTGACCAGGTTGACAAAATCCGCATTGGGGCACATTAAGTTCCTCCCAGGCTTTCTGGATATTTGTATTCTCACTCTCTACACCTTCAACTGTAATAAGTTCGGAGTCTTTGACCAAGGATACTGGCGTAATACATGAACGTATCGGACTTCCGTTCAACAAAACAGTGCATGACCCGCATACACCCAAACCACAACCAAATTTGGCCCCGGTTAGTCCAATAAAATCCCTCAACACCCATAAAATAGGCATCTCAGGAGGCACATCAACTTCATGTATTTTTCCATTTATATTCAGATGTATCATAAATTGCTCCTTTAGTTAGGTTGTTTGTAAAGTTAGTATTTTTCATTAATTTTACATATTCACAATAAAAGCCCCTATAAATTCCACATTAATTTTTTTTACATGAGAAAAAACTTACTAACCTTTGTTATCCTGTTATCTTTTTTATTTACCGGCCTGGCTCAAACAAATCAGGATGAAGTACAATTAATGCAGTCCTTGTATGGAATGGAAAAAAGGGATATTGTGGGAGAATTCATTGAATTAAATGAATCTCAGGAGAATGCTTTTTGGGAATTGTATGATGAATATGAAATGAAACGACAGGAATTAGGCAAAGAACGTTATAAATTATTACTGAGTTACGTGAATGATTATGGCGAAGTGAAGCCCCAGGACGCGGATAACTTCATGAAACAGGCCATTCCACTAAGAATCAAGGCCGATAAACTTGTTGACAATTATTACAAGAAAATAAAAACTAGAACTGACCCAATAGTGGCGATGCAGTTCTATCAAATTGAAAATTACTTATCAGATGCCATTAGAATGGAATTACTGGAAGAAATATACACAACCAAAAAACAATAACCTAAAACACGAACAATGAAAAAACTTACTTTATTAATTGCAGCGCTATTTGTATTCAACGCCTCTTTTGCCCAGGATGATACAACAGAAGAAATTAAAATGATGCAAGAATTATTTGGATCAGAAAAGAAAGCCATTATAGAAGGAAATGTTGACTTAACAGGTGTTGATGCAAATGCCTTTTGGAAACTCTATTCAGAATATGAAACAGAGCGTCAGGACATTGGTCAGGCCAAACTGGAGTTGCTTCAAAAATATACAACCAAACAAGGTGCCTTAACCAATCAACAGGCATCTGATTTATTGGCTGAAGCTGTACCACTAAGAAATGCAGAAGATAAATTGATATTGACCTTTACAAAAAGAATTGGAAAAGCCACAAGTGCTTTGGTTTCAGTTCAATTTTATCAAATTGAACACTACATCTCAGATGGAATACGTTTTTCAATCTTAAACAATATCGATTTTATTCAAGATAAAAAGTAATTAAACCAAATAAGTGGCTATGAAAAAAATTATTTTATTTATTGGAATCACAGTATTGCTTTCAATAGAGACCTATGCTCAAAAAGTTGAAATAACACCGCAATATGGATACCAGGTAGGTTCCAAATATAATTACAACGGCGGCTACCTGAAATTTCATGGCTCGGATCAATATGGTTTGACCTTTGGTATAAATGCAACCGATGATGTTACTGTTGAATTTATGTGGGCTCAACAGAATTCAACAGTGAGTATAAAAGATGTTATCTTTTATCCAATTGAAGAAGAAGTGACCGAGATGCAAGCGAATCATTATCAATTAGGTGCCATCCATATGTTTGGATACAGCGATGCGAGACCCTTTGCAGGTCTTTCTGCCGGTTGGTCTACCTGGAACCCGGAAGAGGACTTATTCGATTCTCATACCACTTTTACCCTTGGAATCACCGGAGGGTTAAAATATTTTTTTACCGATAGAATTGGATTACGTCTGCAAACTCAATTATTAATGCCTATAAACTGGGGTGGCTTTTATGTTGGCGGTGGCGGCGGCGGAGTTACTGTTGGCGGAAGTGTTCTTCAACTCAACTTCAGTGGTGGATTGATTATTGGCCTGGGTGACTAAATAGAGAGTTTTATAAAATTAAAATAGTTCCGTGTGATGTTATCGCACGGAACTTTTTTTTATCTTTACTTAAATAATTTAAAACCCCCTTTTTTTATGAAAAAAACAAAACTACTCACATTATTTACAATGTGTATGATGATGGTTGCATCTGTATATGCACAAAAAAAACCCAATATTCTGGTTATTTGGGGTGATGATATCGGTCAATCCAATATCAGTGCCTATACCTTTGGTGTGATGGGTTATCAAACACCAAACATAGACAGACTTGCCAAAGAAGGTCTAATGTTTACTGATTATTATTCCGAACAAAGTTGTACGGCGGGAAGATCCTCTTTTATCACGGGTCAAAGCGTATTTAGAACCGGGCTCAGTAAAGTAGGTTTACCGGGTGCTAAAGAAGGTATTAGTGAAAAAGACCCAACCATAGCCGTGTTGTTGAAAGAGCAAGGATATGCGACAGGACAGTTCGGAAAGAATCACCTGGGTGACCGAGATGAACATTTGCCAACCAATCATGGTTTTGATGAATTCTTTGGGAACCTTTATCATTTGAATGCCGAAGAAGAACCTGAATTACCAGATTATCCGGATCCTGCGGAATACCCTAATTTTAAAAAGAATTTTGGACCGAGAGGTGTAATTCATTCATTTGCTGATGGAAAAATTGAAGATACAGGACCACTGACTAAAAAAAGAATGGAAACTGTTGATGATGAAACCGTAGCGGCTGCAGAGAAATTTATCAGAAACGCTGTGAAATCAGGAAAGCCATTTTTCGTTTGGTGGAATGGAACAAGAATGCATTTCAGAACACACGTCAAAGATGAGCTTCGAGGAATTTCGGGTCAAAACGAATATGCCGATGGTATGATGGAGCACGATATGCATGTTGGTAAATTATTGGATCTTTTGGATGAACTTGGTGTCACAGACAATACTATCGTTCAATATGGAACTGATAATGGTCCACATAAAAACACTTGGCCAGATGCTGGTGCAAACCCATTTAGAGGAGAGAAAAACACCAACTGGGAAGGTGGTTGGAGAACTCCTTCTTTAATAAGATGGCCAGAGCAGATCAAAGCCGGGTCTATTTCCAATGAGATCATCTCTGGAATGGATTGGTTCCCAACATTTCTTGCCGCTGCAGGAAATACTGATGTAATCAACCAATTAAAGGGTGGTAAAACAATCAATGGCCGCTCATATAAAGTTCATTTGGACGGCTATAACTTCTTGCCCCATTTAACGGGTCAAACTGATAAAGGTCCGAGAAAAGAATTGTTTTACTTCTCTGATGATGGTGATCTTACTGCGATGAGATATGATGATTGGAAGTTTATTTTTATGGAACAGAGAATGGCAGGAACATTAGGTGTCTGGGCGAATCCTTTTACCCCTCTTAGATTACCATTGATTTTTAATCTAAGAAGAGATCCTTATGAATCAGCTACCATTACTTCCAATACTTATTATGATTGGCAACTTGACCATGCGTTTTTATTGGTGCCTGCCCAAACAGTTGTAGGTAAATTTTTATCTACATTTAAGGACTACCCTCCTAGAATGAAGGCTGCAAGTTTCAGTCTTGAAAAAGTGATGGAAGAACTTTCAACTCCCGGAAATAATTAATTTTTAATCATAACAGGCAGTTTTACTGCCTGTTTTTTTTATTATGAATAAAATAAAATTCAAGTGGTTGACTGTTATGTCGGTCATTTTGATCGTAGTCCTGTCATGCAATACAACTTCGCATGAAGAGAAATCTCTTGAGAAAGATCAAATAAAAGACACAGATCCTTTACCTTCCTGGAATGATGTTAGCTCAAAACGAAACATCATTACTTATGTCGAGGCAGTTACTTCAAGAAATAGCGAGGATTTTATTCCTGTCAAAGACAGAATTGCAACTTTTGATAATGACGGGAATTTGTGGAGTGAACAACCCCTGTATTTTCAGTTGTTTTTCGCCATCGACCGTGTGAAAGCTTTGGCAGTTGATCATCCGGAATGGAAAAACACACAACCCTTTCAAGCTGTATTGGAAAATGACATGGCTGAACTGGCAAAACAAGGTGAACATGGATTGATTACGTTGGTCATGGCAACACATGCCGGTAAAACAACGGATGAGTTTGATCAGGATGTAAAACAATGGATTAAAAATGCAAAACATCCGCAAAAAAATGTCTCTTATGATCAGTTGGTCTATCAACCCATGTTGGAATTATTACAATATTTAAGAGACAATGGTTTTAAGACCTATATAGTTTCCGGTGGTGGCGTAGATTTTATGAGGGCTTTTGTGACCGACATCTATGGCATACCAGAAGAACAGATTTTAGGCAGTCGAATTAAAACGTCTTTTGACTATAACAATGGGGCTCCTGTAATTCATCGTTTGCCTGAACTGGATTTTATTGATGACAAGGAAGGAAAACCATTAAATATTCAAAAAATTATTGGTAAGAAACCAGTGTTCTCTTCTGGTAATTCGGATGGTGATCTGCAAATGATGCAATGGACTGCCTCAAATTCGTATAAAAGTTTTATGCTTTATGTACATCATACAGATTCCATAAGAGAATGGTCTTATGACAGAAATTCTCACATCGGGAAACTAGATAAAGGACTGGATCAGGCCCGGAGAGATGGCTGGACCGTGATTGATATGAAAAGTGACTGGAAAATTATTTATCCATTCGAAAAATAATTATGAAAACAATGTCTTCGAATTCTTAGAAGACATAATTTTCAATTCCTACTTCCCAGTAGTTGATATACCATTTTTTAAGATTGTTGTTCGCAAAGAAGCTACTATCCTTCAAAACCTGCTGCTTTGTGTTGCCCGTCGCAATAAGGTTTATTGGCAGAAGCGCCGCAGCGGCAAAAAGCTGTCATTTTATCCTTTGTAACAATGCTTCCATCAGGAGACTTTAAGGATATTGTTCCCTTGACCAGTAAAGGCCCGTTTTTCATTAATTCAACCTCCGTTTTCATATTATTATCTGTTTTTAAATTATTTTTATGCTCATAGGTTAATGCACCCGAGGGACACATGTCTATTTGTTTTTTAAGGGCCTCTATTGAGGCATTCTCTTGTTGGATCCAAGGTTTTGCATTAGGATTATATACCTTGGGAAGTTCTTGAACGCAGATAGCTGCATGAATACATTTTTTAGGCTCCCAAACGATGGCGAAGTCATCTTTTTTATATTTTTTAACTATGTTTTTTTCAGGCATATTTTTCTCTTTTTACTTCGTTGCAGTTCTGGCTGCAGGTCTTCTCTCAAATATAGTCAATTATATGCAAAATAGTAAGGTGGTAGAAAAGTCAAAATCAATAATTATCGACTGACAAAAAAAACTTTTTCTATTGATTCTCAAGAAAAGCTTAAAAACCGCTATTTTTGATAGACCAAGCTTAATTTATATTGGTTTTATAACAAAATCCAAGTTTTGATTTTAATTGACCGTTGCATCTTGATTACACAGCTAATTCCTGTAGTTTTATGATAAAAAGAATCTTCTTTTTATGCTTTATATCAATCGGTGCTCTTGGGTTTTCTCAGGAGACAGATCCCGAAGATGCATCAGTAAACAGTCAATTCTGGACAGACTTTAACGGAAAATACCTTCTTGACGAACAAAAATTCGTCAGTGGATTTGTAGGATATCGGACCATTTCTCCACATCTATTCGACAAGTTCATGGTGGTGCCCACCATTAATTTTTTGCATACAAAAAGCCCAAAATTCATTAAATCAGAAAAACCTTTAATTTCGTCATTTCAACTGGGTACAGGACTGTATTACACCAACAATAATTATGAACCTGACAATTTCGAATTTAGATTGATGCAGGGATTTAAATTTTTTCTACCCTCCATTGATCTCATCCCATTAAGAACTTACATACGTCTTGAAGAAAGGTTTCAAAAAACGTTTGATGGTTCCAATTGGAGTGTATCGGGAAGATTTCGTTTTAAAGTGTCGACTGTTATCGAATGGAAAAAACGGCTTTTATCATTCAACCAAGGGATGTATATTCCTATGAGTATTGAATTTTTTTACAATCTGAAAGAAGCAGATCGCTATAATGATGTGATACGTATTTCTCCCGGATTAGGCTATAAATTTTCAGAAGAATGGAAGGCCGAATTTTATGTTTCCTATCATCTCAGTAATAATACCTCCGAAGATGATGAATCAACCAATGATTTTGTTTTCAGACTAAGAATCTATAAATCATCCTTGAGGAAAAAAGAATACAAGATCAACAGTAAAGAAGAGGATTTAAAAGAATTAATAGAATAATTAGAAGCAGGTAATGACCCGGACTTTTTTCTACGCCGGATTTTGAGCCTGTAACTCCTGCATGATTCGATTTGAACCCTGCACATCCCCTGTTTCCTTCAAAATAAGCGCTTTTAAATATTTGACCTCCGAATTTTCTACTTCAATTTTCAGCGCTTTATTAATCATTCTTAAGGCATTTGAATACTCCTTCGTCTGGTAATAATAAGTGGCGAGGTTATACATGGATCTACTGTCATTCGGATTCAGTTCAATAGCCATTTTCAGATCCTGCTCGGCTAAGTCGTTATTTCCTAATTCAAAATTCAACAAGGCTCTTAAATAATAAGGTCTGCTTGCATTAGGTTCTTTATCCATCCATATATTAAGTGTCTCAAGCGCCTTATCACCTTGCTTGGTAATACTATAAGCAGTTGCCAAATTAGTATACACTGGAAATAACAAACTATCCATTTTTAGCGCCATTTCATAATGCTTGATGGCTCTTGGCACATCATTGGTTTGCATAAAATAGTCGCCCAACTGTAACCTTCCTGTTGAAAAATCTGCATTGCCATATAACATTTCTTCCAATTCAGTCTTTGCTTTCGATAAATTCGATTTATCTGACTCCGCCCAGTTTCCTCCATCAAATCCTATTAAAAGTTGTGCACTTCCAATTCGAACTAATTTGGTCTTATCGGCAAGATGCTTTTGTGCAACTGTTAATCTGTCCTGGGCATTCATATTCCTAAACTGCATCAGGGAATTATACCTGACAATGGCACTTGAATCATTTAATGCGACCAGCAAAGATTTAACATCCTCTTCATTTTCAAATTCTAAATTCCCTATTACGGTAGATCTCGCTATGGAAGGGTAGTTTAAATCATTGATAAATTCATTCAGTTTTTGTCTGTCTGAAACAGTAAGGCTACTGTTATTACTCATCAACAAATAATCAGAAAAATGAGGTCTTCGTTCTTGACCGTACCAATCTTCAACTTGTTTGGCCGCCCATTCTTCAGATTTATCATTATGACATTCATTACAGGCATTTGGCGTGCCGTGACTAACGCTTTGATCTGGTCTGGGAATTCTGAAACTATGGTCTCTTCGAAAATCATTACCCATGTAATACCTGCCGGTCATATGACAATTGATGCACTGACTGGCCTCCGTATTTTCCTTGTGAAAATGATGTTCCGGAACATCGTATTGTGCAGGGACATGACATTGAAGACATAATTTGTTCCCTGTCATTTTTAATTCATTGCTATGTACATTGTGACAATCACCACATTTTACTCCCAAGGTATGCATCTTACTTTGAAGAAAAGAACCATACACGTAATCTTCTTCCAGAATCTGACCATCAAGATGATAAAAATCTGAAGAAATATTTTGAACCATATATTGATCCTCAAAGTTTAGTCCAGGTATCATGTCACGAGTAAGTTTAACCCTACGTGCATGACATGGAGCACACATGTTCATCTGTGTGGCCTGGTCATCTCCTAAAACCATGTGCATATTTCCTTCCGTAGCTCCTGAATTCGCCCAGTTCACATGTTTGGTACCAGGACCATGACAACTTTCACAACTCACATTTATGGATGAATAGCTGGTATGGAAAGAATCTTTTTCAACAAAGTAGTTTTTCTTTAAGTTGGTTGAATGACATTCAGCACACATCGTATTCCAATTCTGTGCTCCCCTGCTCCAATGCAACCAGTCCGTGATTGCAATTTCATCTCCTGCATACTGATGAAACCATTTTTTTTCAATTGTATCCCAGGTAACCCGCAACACCTGTTTCTTCCCATCTGGAAAATCGACTATGTATTGCTGAAGAGGCGTCAGTCCAAAAACATAGGACACTTTATATTCATTTTCTGAACCATCTAATTCAATCGTTTTCACATAGTAATCGGTTTCTTTTTTTGAAAAATAATAGTCGACACCATCAATACTGGCCTCCACATTATTAAAGTCCCCTAAAACTGATTCTTCAGTAACCAATTGCATTGCTTTATCATGATGAGATCCTTTCCAAGAATCTGCCGCTTCCTGATGACAAGAAATACAGCTTTCATCTCCTAAATAACCATCTCCGGTGATGACTGAATTTGAAGAAATATTTTGGTATTCATTATTATTTTTGTCAGTCTTGCAGCCAAAAATCAGAAGTCCGAATACAAAAAAAATAGAATAATATGTTTTCATAAAAAAAAGATACAGATTGCTAAAATAGGTCATTCAAAAAAAAAGACCTAAGAATTTTCCCAGGTCTTTTTGTTTTCTTTTTTTCTTTCTTAAAAAATATGCAAAGGCGATATAAAGCCGATCATAAACCTACTGGTATCATAATCTTCGGCACCAACTCTTGATTTGGCATAGTCTGAATATCTATAACTCCTACCCACGAAAGTGGCAAAGAATTTCAAATTAATATTCTCCCAAGGATAGAATTCAAGAGAAGGAACAATTCCATATCCTTTTCGCCAGTCATCTGTTGTTTTTTGAGGATCAACATCTGACAACCATTTGGCAGTATCAATAAATCCGGAGAAACTGAAGCCCCATTTTCCGGCAAATCGATAATCGATTCTTGTCCAGTGACTATAATAGAGTGTATTCTGCAAAGCATAGGGATATATGTCATCAGGGACATCCCGACTAATGATACCAGTCCTGTCGAGATCTTCTTTACTCCATTTAAAATCATAGGCAATTGCCAACCGATCCAGCGTCAATTGATTCCCTAGAGCGATGTAATTTTTGAAAGTATCCTTCGCTTCATTAAACAATGAATAGGACCATAAAGTTGTAAACTTCCCATCCCAGAATTTCCCTCTCCAATTAACAACTGCAGCTAGAGGAATGTCGGAACCTTCCAAACCGGGAAGGCCCTGATACAATTCTTCAAACGTTTGGGTTCTTGAATTTAAAATTTGGAAAGAAAAACCGTGCTTCTCTGTTGCCTGCCAATACACACCTGCACCGGTTAAAAAGTTATCAGCCTGTTCTATGATATCTGAATATTCAAAAATATCAATCGGGTTTAAATCAAACTCAATTCCACCCCAATCGGCATAAGTCTTACCAATGGTCAAATTAACTTTTTCCGAAAGTGTAAAAGTCACATATGCAAAATCTACACCTTTAATTATTTTATCTATTGACTGAGGCTCAAAGGTACTCGTATATCTATGTCTAAATCTAAAATATATTTTCTCATGAACATAGCCTTTGATCTCGAGTCTGAACTGTTCTACTCTAAATTTCGTTTCCTGATGATTACCATCTGTATAGTCGCTTCTTAGCCCCATTTGCATATTTGCAATCATATCCACGTTGCTCAGCAAAGATTGCTTTCCGGTAGGAATCAAACTTCGATAAGTAGAAAGGGTATCTGACTGCCTATCCTGACCATATACAGACCCTACCATTGACAGAAGTAAGATTATAAATCCTATTTTTCTTGTGATTTTCATGATAGAAATTTTAAGAATTAATACGTATAAAACAGTTTCTGAATATCTTCTAAACTTCTATCTTTCTGTAAGGCCAGCATTAATAATACACGAGATTTCTGGGCATTTAACTCATCCGAAGCGATCGTCTTATTTTCATCGTCGTTCACCTCTGCATTTCGTAGGACATATCCTGTAGGTACCCTGGTGCTTCTTACCACAACGACGCCACTTTCTGCTGCTTTTTTACATGCTTCTAACATGGCTGCATTCATATTGCCATTACCTACACCGGCAATCACAATTCCCTTTGCTCCTGCTTTAATGGACATATCAATCAGATCCGAAGGTGTGTCTACACCACCGTAAACAATATCAACTCTTGGCAAACTCGTTACGCCGTCTACATTAAACTCACTATCCTTACCATGAATCCCGTGAGGTTTACTATAAAATTCATGTCTGCCGTAAATAACGGCGCCCGTTAAACCATGCATAGGAGACATAAACGTTTGAACAGAAGTTGTGTTGGTTTTGGTAACGCCATGTGCTGAATGGATCTGATCATTCATTACAACTAATACGCCATACCCCTTCGCTTTGTCATCAGCGGCTACAGCAACAGCATTGTATAGATTTAACGGACCTTCCGCACTTACTGCAGTAGAAGGTCGCATAGAACCCGTTGTTACAACAGGCTTATCACTTTTGACTACTAAATTGAGAAAAAAGGCAGTTTCCTCCTGTGTATCGGTTCCATGTGTAATGACAATGCCATCCACGTCATCCGTAGCCAATAACTCATTTATGCGATGTGCCAGTTTCAGCCATATTTCTACACTCATATCCTGAGAACCAACGTTTGAAATCTGCTCTCCAGAAACATTTGCCAATTCTTTGATACCAGGAACGGCGGCGATCATGGTTTCTATACCAACCTGACCTGATGTATAACCCGCTTGGGTTCCTGATTCAGCTGAACCGGCAATGGTACCTCCTGTTGCCAAAATAACAACGTTAGGCAAATCTTTATTCTGCGCAAAAACTCCTGTAGTGAAGGCAAAAACCATTGTCAAAAGAAAAAGTTTGTTAAAAAAGGAATGATTTTTCATAATAGTATTGTTTTAGTGTTATGTTATTTGTTTTTATATTTCGATTTATCTAATCCAGTCATATTTTCCGGTGCTAATAATTCTTCAATCTGGGCTTCTGTCAGTAGTTTTTTCTCGCGAACCAATTCTAAAATCCCCTTGCCTGTTTCCTTAGACTCTTTGGCTAACTCATCGCCCATGTGATGCCCCAAAACAGGGTTCAGTGCTGTAACGATACCTATCGTTGTTTCGAGATTTCTCTTATGCACTTCTTCGTTCACAGTAATCCCATCAATGCATTGCAATCTGAAAGTTTGCATGGTATTTGTCAAAATCTTCTGAGATTCAAAAATGGAAAGCCCCACCACCGGCTCATAGGCATTCAATTGTAAATCACCATCAGAGGCTGCCATATTTACCGTAACATCATTTCCAATCACCCTGTAGCTCACAAAAGCCATTAATTCGGGAATCACCGGATTCACTTTCCCGGGCATAATGGATGATCCTGGCTGTCTTGGAGGTAGGTTTATTTCAAACAGGCCATTTCTAGGTCCTGAGGAAAGATTGATCAAATCATTGGAAATTTTAGAAAGTGTGGTGGCCAGTGTTTTTAATGCTGAAGAATATACCACAAATCCTTGTAAACTAGAAGTTGCTGCGATCATATCTTCTGCATTATGCACCTCATAACCGCTAATTTGCTTTAAGTGTTTCACAACGTATTCATCATAACCCTCAGGTGCATTCAGGCCTGTTCCAATAGCCGTTCCTCCTAAATTCATGACCAGCAAAGATTCACTGGCATGTTTAATATTAGCGACATCCCATTCCAGCATGGCTGCGAATGAATGGAACTCTTGTCCTACGGTCATAGGCACAGCATCCTGAAATTCTGTTCGCCCCATTTTTACAATGTCAATGTTTGTATGGCCTAAATTCCTAAATGACTTTGTCAAAGCCGTCAATTCTTCTATTAACTGATCATTATATAGTAGCATGCCTAGCTTTAATGAAGAAGGATAGGTATCATTTGTAGACTGTGACATATTCAAATGGTCATTTGGGGAGATCTGCTTATAGTCTCCTTTTTGAAAACCAGCCTTTTCCAAGGCAATGTTCGCCAACACCTCGTTCGCATTCATATTTGTAGAAGTGCCTGCACCTCCCTGATATAAATCTATCATAAACTGATCTATATACTTTCCTTGAATTAACTCATTGCAGGCTTCCTCTATTGGTTTCAGTATTTCAGGCTTCATTTTACCTGCATCGGTATTTGCTTTGGCGCAGGCCAGCTTTACCATACCCCAGGCCTTTATAAATTCAGGATAATCATTGATATACTGTCCTGAAATTTGAAAATTTTCCATCCCTCTCGCTGCCTGAGCTCCGTAATAAGCATCTGTAGGAACTTTAATATCTCCTAATAAATCTGTTTCTGTTCTGAATTCTTGAGCACTCAGCCCCATTCCATATAATAGAAAAGGAAGTACGAATAATTTGGTGAATATCTTCATATGTATAAATTTTAAAGAGATTAGGTTAAATAAGTGATCATCAATGCTATGGCAACAGCAGAAAAAGTGGTTACTAATCCAGGCAACATAAAACTATGGTTGACGAGTTTATCACCAATCTTTGTCGTTCCTGTCTGATCAAAAGAAATGGCAGCTAAGATTGTTCCATAGGTCGGAAGCACAAAGAAACCATTCACTGCAGGATATAAGGCAATTAACAATTCAGCATCCAATCCAAGTGCTAAACCAACAGGCATCAGGGTTACAACAGTGGCAGCCTGACTAAACAACATAATCGACAGAGCAAACAGACCAAAACCAAAGACCCATTGATAGCCTTCAATGGCCTGTGAAATACTGTCTACAATGAGAATACGATTCCCTTCAAAAAAAGAAGACCCTAACCAGGCGATACCCAATATTGAAATAAGTGCTACGATACCACTTTTCATGACACTTCCACCGACAGCCTTTGCAGGATCCGCCTTAAAAACAATCATAATAAAACCACCTATGGCAAGCATGATGATCATAATTGCAGGTCCCATCCCAATCTGTCCTTCAGTCATTTCTCCATCAACCATCCATTCAAACGTAGGTCGTAAATCAGGGAAAATCCCAAGAACTACCACCATGATAATGGCAAAGAAAAACATGAAAGTAGATCCTTTTGCATTTCTAAGTGTTTTCTTATCCAACTCTTTTGCCGATTCTAAGGCAACTATTTTCCCTTCTTTTAAGCGCTGTTGATAAATCGGATCATCCGCCAGTTCTTTACCTTTTCTAAAAACCGTAAAAGACCCTATAATAACAGCAAGTATGGTAGAAGGAATGATGACCATCATCATCTGGGGCAAGCCCACACCTTTTACAGAAAGTATACCGATCATGGCAACTGTCGCAGCCGAAATAGGTGAAGCTACCAAGCCTTGCATAGCGGCAATATCCGTCATAGCAATAGGCCTTTCCGGTCGTATGCCAGACTTTCTTGATATCTCGGCTATCACCGGTAACAAGGCGTAAATCACGTGCTGTGTTCCAGAAGCCAACACCAGAATATAGGTTACTAAGGGAGCAACGAAAGTGATATTCTGCGGTCGCTTCCTCATTATTTTTTCAGCAACACCTACAAGGAAATCCAGTCCACCGGCCGATTCCATGGTGGATAGGGCTGTAATAACAGCCAGTATCATACCTAAAACAATAATGGGTGGGCTTCCGACGGGTAACTTAAAGATGAAAATAAAAATGACCAGTCCAATTCCGGCCATGGTACCCATGGCTATTCCTCCTAATCTGGCTCCAATAATAATTATGGCCAAAAAAAGGATCAGTTCGATCCAAAGCATAGTCTCAGTATTAGTTAGTTACTCACTAAAATACGAAGAAATCTTGAATCTTTTTACTCTTTATATATGAAGAAATTTTTATTCTATATCACCCACTGGATAATGTGGCAACTCTTCATTCTTTTTCTTTCTTAAATCTGGCGACAAGTAGAAAAACAATCTTATCGTATGGTTCAAGTCATACTGATAACCACTATATTTTTGTTGTAATACAGCCATGTATCCAAAATCATAGGCCCATTTTTTATTTAATCTATGGCTCATGCCAATAAACAGCCTATTTTGATCGAAGGTATTGTACACTATCTCTTTTCCGAAATGAAACAAAATTTCATCTGAAAGCACTAGTCTTGGCTTTTTTTCATCTTCAAATACGCGGATAGAAGCTGAAAACAAAAATCGTACACGGTTTGAAAATCTCACTCTGTTCACACTGCCATCAGGATCTAAAACTTCGTGCCATCTTTGTTCGTTTCGAATACGTTGCAAAAATTTTGTTCTGCCATTTACACTTCTCCAAAGTAATTGCTGGTATATTCTTTTTTCCAATGCATAATCCCAGCCTCCGTCAAGAGCTGGAGATGCCAACCACAATGCAGCTCCACCACCTGCCAATGAAGTCCTGTCATTAATCCAATAGACGCCACCTGCTCTCAAGAAATAAAAATTAGGATCCTTTATAAAATCATCTCTTCGAATATGAAAATCACCCATAACACCCCAGTGATCACTTAAGCGCCATGTTGAATTAATACTGGTCCAAAACTGAACTTGATTGTTAATTTCCTTTTCTTCCTGAGCCTGTGCAGATAAGATAAAAATTAAATAAAATAGTATGCTGTTTACCTTCTTCATTTGATGCACAAAAATACGCATTAGGCATAAATTCTACGTAAAATATTATGTGAATCTAAGAAAACGGTTTCGCAAAATTCTTAGGTTTTTTAGCCCTAATACATAATAATTGTTATGGCTTAATGAAACATAAAAAAAGCCTAAGTTGTAAAACTTAGGCTTGTTTCAATAGAATCTAATCTAACTTATTTTTTAAGTTGTTTTAAAACAGCATCCGCATATGGAGGAGCCACCTTAGAAATTGATTTTGGATCAGTAATATCAATGGCAATTACACCCAACAACTGCTTGCCTGGTTCCAAATCTAAATTATAAATAACCGTTTCAAGGTTGTAAGTCTCAGAAGTATATGTTCTGGTTTCTGAAGGAACATAAGTTCCACCATAACCATATCCATAAGGAGAATAAACACGTCCATAATAGCCACCAAATCCTCCATAATAACCACCATAATAGGATGGGTAATAACCTCCGGAAACATACCCTCCTGTTTCAGAAGTTACAATCTCTTTACTCATATCTTTTAAAACAGTAAGTACGATTCCTTTATAACCTTCATTCTTAATGATCTGAACCCTTTGACCAATTTGCTCTTCCGTAAGTTGCTCATTTTGTTTCATTGAAGGGAATTTCTTATAACTCTCTGTAGCGTCAACACCTCCGGCTCTCAATCTTTCAGCAATTTCCTGCTCAAATCTTTGTCTTCCTACCATATCATCCGATCTGGCGATTACCAAAATTTTAGCTCCTGCCAATGTTTCAATTTCATCAGCCTTCCAAGAATCTACTACCTTAATTCCAGAACAACTGGCAGCCATTAGAACCACCGCAGCGATCATTATAAATTGTCTAAATCTTTTCATATTCATTTTAATATTAATTAATTTTTAAAAAGTGTAGTACAAATATAGATTATTTTCATTGAATTGTCTTTTATTTTAAAAATAAACTCAAGTGCACGATTAGATTGTTTATGCCCCTATTTAAGGGGAGAACTGCCATAATTCAGAAGAGGTCAAAAGTTTTGTAAAACAGCAGTAATTTTTTAGAAAATAATATAAAAAATGTTTGGAGGATACTATTGCATATAATACATTTGCAAACCTAAAATTTAGTTCTTTTTAATACAATTGGAGAGGTGCCAGAGTGGTAATGGAGCAGATTGCTAATCTGTCAACGGGCAACCGTTGCCAGGGTTCGAATCCCTGTCTCTCCGCATAGAATTCTAATGATAATCGTTCGGGGTGTAGCGTAGCCCGGTTATCGCGCCACGTTTGGGACGTGGAGGCCGCAGGTTCGAATCCTGCCACCCCGACAAAGCAAAATCCTTTTAAACTGAAGTTTAAGAGGATTTTTTGTTTTCAGTCTGTTGAAAGCTTGCTTTCATAAGGACTGAAAACAAAAAAGACTAAAATGCGACAGCATTTTAAAGGATGTTGCTTTGGCATCG
>NZ_JBPCUJ010000042.1:0-25967 GCF_051011215.1 Lutimonas sp. | reverse complement strand
ACCTCGGAAATGAACGAAGTTGCTATGACAACTTCAAATTCTCAAAGGATACAGTAAAACTTTTTATTAGATCTTACGGGTTTTGCAAATGTTGAGGGGCATTAGAGCAAATGTATTAAAGTTGACGCAGATCCGTGAGATCTTTCCGATCTGACATCCTAGGTTTTTATTCCTTCATTAAGATTTTTGTCAGGATTGTTTTTTACGTTTCGTATAAATGCAATTACAAAGCCGAGCTTCAAGACGAGTCCAATACCCATCATATAAACGGCAAACCATATATCCTCATAGCTTCTCTTCAAATACAAACCGCTAAGAAATAAGATTAAGCCAAGAACTAATAGTATCAATTCTTTCCCGGGGACATATGCACCACTTTTCCCTAACATCACAATATAAAAGGTCTTTAGTCCAACACCTGTTAAAATCAAGGTTAACCCCAAGGCATTAAACGTGGTCATATTCTTTATCAAAATACCAGAAATCAGTAATAGAATCCCAATAAATAAAATCGGTTTTTTAGTCATCGTTCTACGTAAAACACAAATTTAAGTCAATAGTCTCAAGTAATAAATGACTGATATCATGTCAGCCCAGGCTTTATTAAAATGTTACTTAAACTCGACATCATATCCAAAAATAGGAATCTCTAATCCGACAATAAAACGCCAACGGTTTATTGTTATTCTTGACGGATCACTATTCACAGGAAGGTCAACGTCGTCAAAAGGAAAGTCAATTGGATCACTAAAATCACCCGAAGCGGTAGAATATGTTGTTCCTAGAACAAGTTTCAATTTTTTCATTTTAATATCCAATCCAAAACCAAAATGCAAATAGTCAGCATCGAAATTTGCATCTCTATCTTCATTACCAATAAGGTCAAAAATATTGGCACTTGATTCAACTGGTGAAAAATCTGTAGAAAAACTACCGTATAAATTAATGGTTTCATTCAAATAAAATTCACCACCCAGTCCAAAATTAATTACCGACCTCAGGCTTTCCTGAAATTCAAATCCTACACCATCATCATCTATTGGAGGAATCACCAAACGACTATATTCAGAAATACCTGCATGCCAATCGGCTTTAAAATGCAATTTATTCTTACCAAAAGGCCAACCAACACCTATGGAAATCCCCAAGGGTTCTTTCCTGGAGGTTTCCAGACTTTTAAAATCATAAAATTGAAAATCTTCCTCTTTGGCGATATCTCCGCTTAAGAAGCGCTGGTATTGAAATTTACCATCTCCATAAACTTCAACAAAGGGAAAATCTACATTAAGACCAAAATCAAATTTATCTAATTGCCAGGCAAGACCAAGCTTCCAAAAAACTCCATAAGACGATTGTCCAAACTTTATCTCATTGTTAAATACATCTACTCCAAATGTTGTGTTAGATGAAGCAAACCTTAAATCATATGTTCCGCTGTAATTATAAATTGATACAAAAGTTGAAATCCCGATACTGAAGTTATCCTTTAATTTCGTACCCCATGTAACTCCAAACCACTCATCTGTTTCTTTATTATCCAACTCAAAATTCCCTATCAGTCTATCAAGATCATCAAATTCTTCTTTAAATTCAGTAAGGTCCAGCTCTCTGGTTACATTAAAATTCAATCTTGATCTTTGTTTGGACAAAAAAGAATATGCAAAATGATGATTCTCCCATTTCTCTATATTGAAAGTACCGGCAATTAAACTTGGAACTCCTTCAAATCTTGAATCACTTAACTTTCCATCACGACCAAAGACATTGCTTAATTTTAAAGAATTAACCTGATAAGCCTTCGCGTTAATTGTAAATACCGGATCTTTAATCAATGCAATTCTGGCGGGATTATAATACGTTAATCCCAAATCATCTACACTCCCCGTTACATTTCCGCTTAGTAGAATAGACCTGTTCCCAAAGTTTTCCTGATTATAATATCCCTGACCAACAATCCCTGATGGGATGATAAATATTCCAATAAGTACTAAAAGGATGCCGTTTTTCATGGTTGAAGAACCTGATTCAATAATTAATATTAGACTATTAAAGTTAGCAATAATATTGAAAAATTCATCACATTCATTTAAAATTAAATCACGATTAAAATTTCGTTTTGAGTATGGATTAAATGATAAAAAAGTAATCCATAAAACATATTTGGTTCAAATAGTTTTTGCCGATAACATCCATCTGCAGAATTATTTTTATCAATTTTCAACTACACAATAAAATCATTACCTTTAGACAAATTATATATCAATATTAAAACAATCAACTATGAAATCTAAACTTACGATTATCGCATTATTTTTAATTGCTTTCTCATTTAACGGATTTGCTCAAAAAGATGTTTCTGCTAAATCTGCTGAGGCAATTGAGGAATTTAAAGAAACAAATGACAAAATTAGCAAATATTTCAGCACTGCATACGGTTATGCTGTTTTCCCATCAATTGGTAAAGGCGGCTTAGGAGTTGGTGGCGCAGCAGGAAATGGAACTCTTTACATTGGAGGCAGTATTGTAGGAGACAGTAAAATGTCGCAGGTAACGATAGGTTTTCAAGCCGGTGGTCAAGCTTATTCAGAGATAATTTTCTTCAAAAACAAAGAGGCCTTTGATCGTTTCACAGGAGATAAGTTTGAATTTGCGGCTCAGGCAACTGCAGTAGCGGTTACTGCTGGAGCTTCCTTTGATGTTGATTACAGAGATGGCATCTTGATTTTCACCCATGCAAAAGGCGGATTGATGTACGAAGCATCAGTTGGCGGACAAAAATTTAAATCTGAAATGAGATAAGATTTAAAATAATCTTTTTTACAAAAAAACCTATATGCACCTGCTTATAGGTTTTTTTTTCTAATAATTCTTGTCTCGGTGAATCGCATAAACAGCATCCACAGCGCCAAAAAATTGAGCTAGTTGGACCTATTAAATAATAAACCCAGACTAAAAAATACCCTGACTTTATTAATGTCATTTACGTAAGAAACATCAAAATTCAAGGGGCCTAAAAAAGAGTGATACGCAAAATTAATTCCCGTAGAAATAATACTACTCGTTTCTAACGCCTCGGACCATCTGCCATTTGGTGAAAAAGCATTTTCAATATATTCATTAAAGTCATCATATCCTACTGTGGCAATATTCAAATGAGGTGTCAAAAAGAATTTAGAAACAGGGTTCAATTGAACGCCAAAATTCAACTTCATCATTTGACTTACAAAGATTTCATCTTCGTGCAAACCAGGATAAATATACGTGCCTTTTCTAGGTGACAGAACTGTCCCGCCTAAGGCATATAAAGCCGGAAAGCCATATTCAAATACGGAAAAATCATCTCCTTCCAATTCATCTTCAAAAGTAAAAGAAAGATTGGCACCAGCGATCCCCACTACTTTTTTAGAAAAGGCCATCCTGTGTTCAAAGTCAAAATTTAACTTCGTAAAATTATTAGTGGATCCCTTAATATCAGGTCTTTGAATCTCTCCTAAATCAGGCGGCCCAAACTCAACATGTAAATCGTTCAACAACGACCTAGACAAGGCGGCTCTGAAAAAGGTTCCTTTTGTTGCATAAAAAACCTTGTCCATTCTGCGATATAGATAATGGGCACCAATTTCGAAGAAACGATACCTGTAATTATCAAGATTAAATATATTATCCCTAATCTCAGGATCGACTTCAGGCTGCATATTAGTTGTTTCATAGTTTAAATTCATACCTACATAACTATGCATTGAGTTTAAATTCTTATTGAAACTATTCTCGATTTGAAAATATTGTGAATTCATATTATCAGCCAGCTCTCCTTCAAAGTAAAATTTTTGTTCTAAAAACTCTCCTAAAACTTCAGATCGCCACCACCAGGTTTTGTCTTCACTAAATTGCTTT
Source organism: Lutimonas sp. (assembly GCF_051011215.1). NCBI lineage: Bacteria > Pseudomonadati > Bacteroidota > Flavobacteriia > Flavobacteriales > Flavobacteriaceae > Lutimonas > Lutimonas sp. Next base: position 22,073 of record NZ_JBPCUJ010000042.1, on the reverse strand, counting down.
TGGTATTGAACTCTGAATCTTGGCTGTTCAGCAATATCCGCAGTAACCAGAAATCTTGAAGAATTTCCTATTAAATTTCTACCCGTGTAATTAACCATTAATCCGACCCCTCTGTAAGTATCGTAATGTAAGGAACCCTTGATGACACTTTGAGATCGTTCAAACCCTTTTAAATTCAGTTCAAGTTTTCCATCACGAATTCCACCATCATAGGTAATTTGGCTGAATAAATTTGTTCCCATGGCCCTATCGACGCTTGCTATCAATTCTTCTGTAGAATAACGCTCTCCAGGTACAATATTAGCCCTTGCTTTTACCAAATCTAAATTTGCTTCACTGACTCCAATGAAATTAATACTATCTATCAAAAACTGGTTCGGAGTATCCGGAATCTTATGCTCTCTTTGTTTATATTTAGTCAATTGATCGGCCAATTCGACCAAGGCAGCAAGATTGGTTTGAACCGCAATTTTTCCTTCAGCAAATATTTCTTCCGCCTTATCAAAATCACCTGTAGAATATGATAAATTAGGCATATGATCGATTAAAATATCACAAGATTCACGACTTTCAGGATTTTTCAGATTACTGGTCAACATTCCGGCCTGAAATAACAAGGCAGGTATGGAACTGAGTTTATCCTTTTTCTGCATGCCGCCGCCAACATCACTTCCAATTATAAAATCATAGCCCATTTCTTTGGCCCTATCTACGGGGAAATTATTTAGAACACCTCCATCCACGAGTAAAGTGTTTTCATAAGGCATGGGTTGAAATACACCCGGAATAGACATACTCGCTCTCATGGCAAAACCTAATGATCCTTTGTCAAGAAACACCTCTTTACCATTAACAATATCTGTGGTCATTGCTCTATAAGGAATCGGCAGGTCGTCAAAATTCTGTACATTAAACACAGGATACGTATATGAAGAAATAAACTCTCTTAATTTTTGATCCTTTAAAAATCCGGCATTCACCTTGGGCTTACCTTCAATAATATCAAAATCAACCAAATGTCTCTTGAATTCACTTTTTTCCTCCATACTGACGTCAACCAAATTAACATCTCCACCTAATAATTCTGTCCAATTTGCGTTATTTGCCATAACAGCGATGCTATCACCCGAATATCCAACAGCATAAAATCCTCCGACAATACTACCCATACTTGTACCTATAATTATGTCAGGTACAATTCCTAAAGAATCAAGTGCCTGCAACAATGGAATATGAGCAATTCCTTTTGCTCCACCACCGCTTAATACCAGGGCTACTTTGGGTTTCTCTTCCTGTGCATTTACATGTTGACACATAAATGAGACAATAATTGTAAGTATAAAAAACAGTGACTTTTTCATTTTATATTTTTGAGGCTTGATCAATTTAGAGTAAAAGTAAGGTTTATAGTCTAATTAAATGTTCTTAGCATCAGAAACTCATCCTACTGCTCTTTACATTAAAACAAATAGGTTAAGGCCTGTTATAAGCACGGATAATTCTATCCATAAAATCGTTGGTTTCTTTTTTGATGAGCATTCTATCCGGAGCACCTTCAAACCAGTCAATAGTATCTCTTATCCCATCTTTAAATCTAATAACAGGATTAAACTCAGGCACAAATCTCTTTATTTTAGTAGTATCAAAAATGGTACTAACCGCCTTATCCCCGCGTAAACTACCGTCCAGTTGTTCATCAAAACTTCCAAGATAATCAGAAGGAATAAACACTTTAACAGCCTCAACTCCTGTTGTCATTGCAACGGCGTCATATATTTGATTCCAGGTAAGAATTTCATCAGATGTAATATGAAAACTTTGACCAACTGCCTGTTGATGCCCCATAAGGCCAAGAAAACCAACAGCAAAATCTCTGGCATGTGTTATGGTCCACAAGGAAGACCCATCACCATGGACTATAATTGGTTGCTTTCTTTTTATTCTATCGACTATCGTATACTCTGTCCAACCTCCAATGGGTACTGGGATTACGGTATCATACGTTAAAGAGGGACGAACAATGGTAATAGGAAAACCTTGATTTCTATACAAATCGGTTAGTTGATCTTCACATGCAATTTTCTTCCTTGAGTAGTCCCAAAATGGATTGACCAAAGGAGTCGATTCGGTAATAACAGGATGTGATAGCGGTTTTTGATAGCAGGAAGCTGAACTTATAAAAACATATTGATCCGTTTTATCGCGAAATAATCTGAAATCTCTCTTGATATCTTCTGGTTCAAAGGCAATCCAGTTTACGACTGCATCAAAATGATGGCCTTTGATTAATTCCTTTACCTTGCCTTCATCATTAATATCAGCAACCAGACTTACAGCACCTTCCGGAACAGTTTGTCCCTTGGCTCTTGTAAGCAAAAAAATATCAATGCCTCTTTGAATTGCCAACCGCGTGCTCGAAAGCGAAATATTTCCTGTACCTCCAATGAATAAAACTTTCATACTGACAACTTTGATTTCGCCTTAAAAATAATCAATAAAAAGTAAAGAAACTGACCCTATTGATTCTGAATTCTTTCTCTGATATAATTATCCTTTTCTTTAATAAGAATATCGATGACTTCCATAATTCTTCCTTCGACATAAAGGTTTATGATGTCTTTTTTCTGACAATACCGAATGAATGGTTCAATGTGCTGCGGTGGAATACCCAATTGTTCCCTAAAAACATCTACGCCAATGTCTTTTCGAATATTATCTGTTGCCGCTCTTTTTTGCTGCAGTAGATTTGCTTCTTTTTGCCTTTCTACTCGTTTCTTCTTACCAATCATTGACACAAGATTAACAAGGTTTGCGGAGGGAACCACATAATTTGAACTTGTAGGATCATCATACCCTTGATTTGAAAAATTGACAGCTTCTTCACCCATTAAAGGCAAAGAATCATTGAGTCTTTTTGTATCTATGTAAAATAACCCGTCCAGATCATGTCCTTTCAGCTCAATCTCACTTAATTCTTCAATTCTTGACTTCAATTCAACCTTAATCACCCTTCTTTTTAAAGCTTCTCTGTCTATTACAATTCCCAAGGTATGAAACTGAATTCCGGAAAATATCAGAGTGTCATTTGCAGACACGGTAATTGCAAATTCCCCTTCAAGATTACTGACGGTTCCTTTCCTGGTACTTAAATTCAAAATATGAATGTCGGGTAATTTCACCGAATCACTTTGTACGATTCCCGCAACCAACACTGGTTCCTGTGCCCATAATTTTCCTGTAATACTACAAATTAACAGCAGTATAAGCAACGCTACATTCTTAGATAAAATTGACTTATTCACCCGAACCATACATCTTCAAACCTTATTTTAGCAGGAATAATTTCTCCGCCAGAGAATCAGGAACAATAATACCAAAAACCTGTGAGATTCTAATTTTTGAACCTAAATTATTAACAGAAATTTATGAGCTGAATCTGATATTCGAGTTCTGCATGCCAATAATTCTAATTTAGAAATTCTTAATTTATATATTTACCTCCTTTAAACTCCTGTACAACCAAACTTTATCATCATGAAAAAATTAATCATTTTTTGCTTCTTTATTCTAGTCACCGCTTCTTTGTTGGCCCAAAAAAAAGAAAAGCTTTCACCGGTCGAATTAATGTTTGAATATTATGATGAAGAATTTAAACCCTTCAATAAAGGAAAATGGTTTACAGCATTAACGTTTAATATTGAAGACACGAATCTTAAAAGCGATAATAAATATATTGGATTTGACAATATTATTGAAGGGAGCGAATTTAATTATGAAGTTAAAATCAAGGGTGGCTATTCGGTTGGAAATTATAGTTTTTTCGGGTTGGGAATAACCCATGGCAGAGACAAATCAGAAGGTAGAGGTATCATTATCCTGGATACCATCTCCAGTGAATCCGTCGCTCATAAAAATGTTATCTCTCCGTTTATGAGAAATTACTATCCCTTATCAAAAAACCAGCGTCTCAGTTTTTTTAATGAGGTGAAAATGGATTTTGGATTTGGTAATTCTGAAACGAAGAGTTTTGAAAACAGTGAAGAAACAGAAAGAGAAACTACAAATGATTTTCTATTTGGTATTGGCATTAGCCCCGGAATAACCTTTTTTGCCTTGGAAAGTTTTGCCTTTGAAATTCAGCTGGATGTTTTAGGCTATGAATATGAACGATCAAAAACAACGGACGACGAAGGAAATGAATTCACATCAGATTCTCATAATGTGAATTTCACCCTTGATCTGTTATCTTTAAATTTTGGACTCGCTTATTATTTTGGTGCAAAGAATTAGATGCTATATGATACACCTTCTTTTTTCTTAGCGGCAGCTTAAAAATATGCATGGGCAACTGGAATTCAATTAATTATTCCAAAAAACAAATTTTCATCTAAGATTTTAGTATATTTAATTGATTATTAGCAATTTAAATACAATGCTGTAATGAAATCAATTTTATGCTTCATGCTACTTTTCTCGATTGGGACCTATGCTCAGGTACATTCTGGTGATCTGCATAAAAACCAGCATGAACTTTCTCCCCTTTTTAAAGAAGATTCCATCTTAAAAGTTAAGTTCAATTACTCTAAAAAAGATGTTCTGGCCTATACCAATGATTCTACTTACATCCAAACAGAACTGAACTATTCAAACGAAAGCGGAAGCATAACCTCCATTAAAATTAATATTCGGGCCAGAGGAAATTATAGACGACTTCACTGTTACTACCTCCCACTATGGGTCAAGATTGATAAAAAACATTCAAAAGGAACAATTTTTGAGCAGGACAGAAAACTCAAAATGGTACTTCCATGCTTAAAATCTACACGATCAAATGACCATGTGATAAAAGAACTTCTGGCGTACAAAATTTATGAACTAATATCACCTTATCATTTTGAAACAAAAATGCTGGCCATCGAGTTACATGAAGAACGAGGAAAAAAATCCTTGGATCATGATCTAATAGGATTTCTCATTCAAGATGATAAAAAGCTGGCTGCTGCAAGTGGAGGTAAGATTGTTAAAAGAAGAATTCATCCAAATGCACAAGATCCTATAAGTTCTACCCGCAATGACATGTTTCAGTACATGATTGGCAACACTGACTATTCACTGGCCTATCAACACAATGAAAAACTATTCTATTTGGACAAAAAATTCGTCCCTGTTCCTTATGACTTTGATATGTCAGGCCTTGTCAATGTCAGCTATGCGGTGGTATCTGAAATAAAAAACAAAACCCTTCCTATCTCAAATGTTACGACTCGATTATATAGAGGTTTTCAACAAAAGGAAAGTGTAATTCAACAGGTGAGACAGGAATACATCAAAAAAGAAGAAGATATCTTTCAAACAATCGACACATATGAAAGTTATTTTAAGGACCCAAAAGAGTTTAAAGAAGCGCGAGATTATTTAGAAGGCTTTTTCAAAATTATCAAGGATGACAAAAAATTTCAATCCAGGATTATTGACAAAGCCAGAACCAAGCTCGATTAGAAGAACGCCTGTCAATTGACCTTACAGTACTTTCTGAAGGACTTGCCAAACATTCTCAGCGACAATTCGCTGCCCTTCAGCCGTTGGATGAATTCCATCGGGCTGGTTCAGGTTGGAGTCTCCTGCTACGTCCTGTAACAGAAAAGGAATCAGTTCAATGCTATTCTCAGTTGCCAAATCAGGAAAGATATTCTTAAAATCACGTACATAATCAACACCCATATTTGGTGGTATCTGCATTCCTGCCAATACAATAATCACCTCTGAATTATGTTCCTTCACTTCGATGATCATCTTTTGAAGATTCTTCTTTGTTTCATCTAAAGGAATGCCTCTTAGGCCGTCATTAGCACCTAACTCCAACACAAAAACATCTATTTTTTGCTTTAACAACCACGATAATCTATTTTCTCCACTTGCCGTTGTTTCGCCACTTAGACCGGCGTTAATCACATTAAAACTCAAGTTGGCAGAATCCAGTTTTTGTTGTATCAAAGCCGGAAATGCCTCTTCAACTTCCAAGCCCATACCTGCCGTTAAGCTATTGCCAAAAAACAAAATCGTCTTGGTTGAACTTTTGGATTCAGACACTTTTTTAACAGGCGTTGATTCTAATGGAACCTTTTCTTCTTTAGCAGATCCACCAGCGCAAGACATCAGTAAAATCAGCAAAGACAAATAACAAAACTTTAACACATCACGCATAAGTAGTCAAATTTAATTTTAATCATTTTCCTTATCTTTCTGCACCTTACAAAAAGACGATAAAAGAATGACAAATATATTAAATGTAAAGAATCTTGAGAAGACATATAAAAGTGGTGAAAAAGAATTAAAGGTTCTTGACGACATATCATTCTCTATACATACCGGTGATACTTTTGCCATTGTTGGACCTTCAGGAAGTGGAAAAACAACTTTACTCGGACTTTGTGCGGGGCTTGATCAATCAGATCAAGGTGAAATAGAACTTTGCGGCACATCAATCAACTCGCTGGGAGAAGATGAAAGAGCGCTATTAAGAAATCGCGAAGTAGGATTTATTTTTCAGGACTTTCAATTATTGCCAACATTAACAGCCCTAGAAAATGTGACGGTCCCTTTGGAATTAAAAGGACTAAAGAAACCGGAAATCATTGCCAAAGAATTGTTGCAAAAAGTTGGATTAGGCGACAGAATGGATCACTATCCGTCTCAGTTATCGGGTGGAGAACAGCAACGAGTTGCATTGGCCAGAGCCTTCTCTAACAAACCAAAAATATTATTTGCAGATGAACCAACTGGAAATCTTGACGCTGAAACCAGTGAGAAGGTAGTTCAATTACTTTTTGACCTGAATAAAGAAGCTGGAACCACCTTGGTGATTGTCACGCATGACATGGAACTTGCACGTATGAATAAACGCATATTGAGGCTTCAAAGAGGAAAAATCATGAGAGAACAAAGCGTTTTATAGAATTGAGAACTATGCAGAAATCTAAAGCAGGTACCAAGTGGTTGTTCAAAATGGCATGGAGAGATGCCAAGGCCAGTTATAAAAGATTATCTCTTTTTATGGCTTCTATAGTTCTTGGAATAGGAGCCGTTGTTTCGATACAATCTTTTGGCGAAAACCTGAAATCAAACATTGAATTACAATCGAAGGCCCTGATGGGTGCAGATTATATTATTGATAGCCGACATGCTCCCAATGAGCGTGTCCAGGGCATCATTGATTCTTTAGGAGGCGCGGATGCCCGTGAAATAAATTTTGCTTCCATGGGCTTTTTCCCTAAAAACGGAGGAACAAAACTGGTTCGTGTGAAGGGGCTGGAAGGCGATTTCCCTTTTTATGGTGATTTTGAAACTACACCAAACTCAGCAGGAAGCAGTTATCAGCAGGAGGGCAAAGCCCTGGTTGATGCAACACTCATGCTACAATATGACATACAAGCAGGTGACAGTATAAAAATTGGGAATGTAACTTTTCCGATTGCCGGATCTTTAGATGCCGCACCTGGCACAGGCGGATTTTCCAGCGGCATCGCACCAACGGTGTACATCCCGTATCGATATATAGAACAAACTGGATTAATTCAGGTGGGTAGTCGCCTGGAATACCAGTATTACTTTGTTGCGTCTGAGGAAACCGATCTTGTTGCCTTACATGAAAAATTGGACCCGGTACTGGATGCCGAAGAGGCCGATATGGATACCCATATCGATTCTAGTCAGCAATTGGGACAGCGATACCAGAATTTTGGTGTCTTTTTGAACCTGGTAGCCTTTATTGCCCTTTTGTTGGGCTGTGTTGGCATTGCCAGCTCCGTGAATATTTACGTCAAAGAGAAGTTGCGTTCGGTAGCTGTTTTAAAATGTCTCGGTGCCACAAGGAAACAAAGCTTTCTGATATTTTTAATTCAAATCATGGGTATGGGTTTCTTTGGGGGCTTACTAGGCTCTTTACTCGGAATTTTTCTACAGGAATTGTTTCCTTATATACTCAGTGATATGCTGCCCTTTGCCATTGAAACGACCATCTATCCGGCCTCAGTTATTGTCGGTATTGTTTTAGGTGTTTTTATGTCCATGTTGTTCGCGCTGATCCCATTATTGAGTACCTGGTTTGTTTCTCCTTTGCGTGTACTAAGAATAGAAGAATCGACGAATGAAAAATCTAAAAAGGCCAATTTTCTGGTGCTTGGCATCATTCTCTTATTCATGTACGGTTTTTCTTATTGGCTGTTAAACAATTGGAAATATTCTCTCTATTTTATCCTGGGAATATTGATTACATTTTTAGTTTTAGTGGCTATTACCAGGTTATTCATGAAACTGATCAAAAATTTCTTTCCGAGTTCCTGGGGATTTATTTCTCGTCAAAGCCTGCTAAATTTATTCAGACCTCAAAATCAAACCATGACCTTGATTCTGGCCATTGGGGTAGGTACCTTTCTAATCAGCACCCTGTACTTTACCAAAGATATGCTATTGGCCAAATTATCGTTTGAAAGCAGCGATAATACTCCAAATATCATTTTAATGGATGTGCAAAATGATCAAAAAGATGAGGTGGCCAAGACCTTGGGTAATGTGATCGACAACATTCCAATTGTTACCATGAGGGTGCATAGCATCAAGGGACAGACTGCCAATGAAATTCGTAAAGACACGACCAGCAGGGTTAATGACTGGATGTTAAATCACGAATTTAGAGTGACCTATAGAGATTCATTAATAGCATCAGAGTCCTTGGTAAATGGAGACTGGGTAGCTTCTGAAAAATACGACCCTGAAAAACCTGTATCGATTTCAATTGCAGAAAGTATTGAGAGGGACGGGGTTTTAAAAGTTGGTGACACCCTGGTTTTTAATGTACAAGGGGTACTCATGACTACAAAGGTGGCTAATATCAGAAAAGTAGACTGGGGAAGGATGCAGCTTAATTTTTCCATCGTTTTCCCAACAGGAATTCTAGAAACTGCTCCTCAATTTAACGTATTGTCCACTCATGCAGCAGATGAAAAAGAATCTGCAAAACTTCAGAGTGAACTCATAAAGCAATTTCCCAATATTTCAATTATTGATTTCAGACAGATTCTTGTGCTTATAGAAAGCGTCTTGAATAAAATCTCCTGGGTGATTAATTTTATGGCCATCTTCAGCATTTTCACAGGTATTATCGTCTTAATCGGTGCAGTAAGAACCAGCAAATTTCAAAGAATCAGAGAAAATGTACTTCTACGAACTCTTGGAGGAACCAGTAAGCAAATATTAAAAATCACAGCACTTGAATATATATACCTGGGTGTATTAGGTAGCTTAAGCGGTATTTTACTTTCCTTGGTGAGTGCTCAGACATTGGCCTATTTTATTTTTGATCTTGCCTTTGTTCCCTCAAGCTTTCCGTTTTTAGTTTTGTTCCCCGGAATTAGCCTGCTGGTTTTGGCGATAGGCCTTATGAACAGCAGAAGTGTGTTAAGGAGTCCTCCACTACAGGTTTTAAGAAAGGAAGCAGGAAGTTGATAATACAGGCTTTTCAGGAATTTTATTTTTCTTTAATTTACGTTATCTTTCTGCACCCTAACCTAATCCAATAAGAACATGATACGCCGAAACTTTTTACTGTTCATTTTTTTCATCTGCCAGAGTTTTCTTGCAGCAGGTCAATCAGAGAATTCAGAATACGACATCTCCCTTAAAGATAAAAATGTGCTTATTGTCTGGGGTGGATGGGATGGACACAAGCCAGATGTCTTTGCCAAAAGAATGTCAGTCTGGGCAAAAAAAATGGGGGCCACAGTGCTTGTATCCGATTCTTTAGGAGTCTATGCCAATCCGGAATTGATGGCCAAACAGGATCTTATCATTCAATATTGGACCATGGGCGAAATCACAAAAGAACAAAGTGAAGGACTCATTGCAGCTGTAAAAAGCGGGACACCAATTGTAGGCTGCCATGGAGGTCTGGGTGATTCCTTTAGAAACAATACTGAGTATCAGTATATGATTGGAGGTCAGTGGGTATCTCATCCTGGAGGGAAAATAAACTATACGGTACAAATCAGCAACACCGGTGACCCTGTCACAAAAGATCTGGTCGATTTTGAAATTAAAAACACCGAACAATATTATATGCATGTTGACCCGAATGTACGTGTATTGGCGACCACCACTTTCAACGCAGATCACGATACCTGGATTGATGGAAATTCAATGCCGGTTGTATGGAAAAAACATCATGATAAAGGACGAATCTTCTATATGTCCATTGGACATAATCCAGAAGATTTTGATCACCCTTCCGTATGGACCATGCTAACACGAGGCATCGATTGGGCCGTATATGGAGAAAAGGAATAAGGTTTCTAAAATCGCGTCGATAGAATTAATTCTTCATCTAATTTTTCATATCATCGATCATATCCTGAGCATGCGTGTTCTGAGGATTCAAATCAAGCGATTTTTGATAATTTGCTATGGCTAGATCATATTCTTTATTGATCATACAAGCTTCAGCAAAACTGTCATATACATTAAAACTATCCGGATATAAAACCGTATTCACACTAAAAACGGCCTTGGCCAGTTCTATTTTGTCTTCAGATAATAACATATAGCCTGTGCGATTTAATCTATTCTCGCTAATGGCCTCATCAGCTTCGTCATTTTTTTGGAGTTCTAGATACGCTTCCAATCCAAGTTTATGATCACCGTTTATTAGATACTCCATTGGCAAAGTCTCATCGACAGGTATAGGTTCATACGATCTAAGAACACCATTGTTATATGGGTGTAAATAAGTCATGGTCACTATTTCTGGGTTCTTCTTTAGATCAAAATAAATAGGTTCATTATTCTGGTCACTTATATATGTTGAATCTGTAATTCTGATCAACTCGACTTCCTTCCGTCCAAGTTTTTTCATCATTAGTTTCTCCCCGCTTTTCGTGATCTCAACCAAGTCGTCATTATTTATTTTATACCTGCCTTCAATAGAAGCTACCTCCTCCCAATTCATTTCTTTCTTAGAATGTATCGTTACATAATCATCCCAGTTATATGATAGTGCCACGGACCTGATCAGTTCTGAAATAAAATCAGGATGATTCGAATTCGTTAATACCACTACCCCATATCCTTTGGTTTTATGAGCGATCAACTCGCTGGAAAAACCTTCATCCCAGCCCCCATGTCCAAAATAAATCTCATCTCCCATTTTATTAATAAACAAGCCCAGGCCATTAAAATCTTCAACAAAAGGAGTCAGCATTTGATTTGCCATTTTTTTGGAAAGTACTTTCTCACTGGTACCCTGAGAAGCCTGTTGAACATCAATAGCGAACTTTGCAAGGTCTTCAGAAGTGGTCCATAGTCCGGCAGCCGCCATCTCAGGATAGGTATGTCTTTTACCCTTGGTCATGGACCCATCCGGTAAATATCCGGTTGCAGCCACACCCAACATTTCACTATGTAAAGGCTGATCATAGGTACTGTTAATCATTTGCAATGGGTTCAAAACAAGTTCAGCCATTAATTCAGGATATGGCTTCCCCATAATATCAATCATCATTTGCTGCATTACCGTATAGCCACCTCCTGAGTATCGAAAGCTCTTTTCAGGCCTTTTATCCACATAAATTGCAGGAGAATTAGCAGGAGGCAATCCATCTAAAACTTCTGTCAATGTGGGAACCTCCAGATCCGGGCTATACCCTAAAAACCCATGTACAGTCAATCCTCCTGTATGACTGAGCAGGTGTTTTAATCCTACTTTTTGTTCCTCAGTAAATTCATTGTCAGGAAGTTTCCACGAGCTAAGGTAGGTGTTTACATTCTCTGTTAAATCTATCTGGCCTTTATCAGCTGCATGTAACGCTCCATAAGCAGCTACGGGTTTACTTATAGATCCGGCCTGAAAGAGTGTTGTCAATGTCACAGGTTCCTTACTCTCTTTATCCATAATACCATAGGCCTTTGACCATGCTATTTTATGATCCTGAATAACCGCTATACTAACTCCCGGGACTCCATAATGTTTCATTCGTTCTTCAATGTTCCAGGTTTTCTGATTCTCAAAATAAACCGGCGGTATTAAATTTGATTCAACAAGTAATTCCTTGTTGTTAACTTCGGTACTTTGGGATCTGTTATTACATGATTGAAATACTAAAAACAGACTTAGGATAGAATATAATATTTTCATTAATCTAGTTGGTTAGGGAGATTGTTTACGTAAAGGACGTTGTTTACATAAAAATGTTACAAAATTCCAAGAATCACTTTGGAAACAGTATTCAGAAGAAAAGAAATTTTACCCGCACTTTTGACGCAACATAGTTCTAGGTTATTTAAAAAATGTATTTTTATTATTCTAAACAAATCTGATTGATCAAACTCAAAACTTATACAGTCCTGCTGATGTTTTTCTCTATGCTGACCTGCTTTCAAAGCTGGGCTCAGAAAACGGATACCATCGTTCATATTAATGGCAATATCTTAACTGGTGATTTTAAAAAAATGAACTATGGTGTTGTTACATGGAAAATGGATGGTATGGGGACCATCAGTTTGGAAGAGCCAAAGATTTCGACCATCATTTCCAGTAAAATTTTTGAGATTAAAATGGAAAGTGGCCGAATCTATTTCGGATCTTTTGAGCCTGCAGAAAAGGAACGTGAAGTCAACTTGATCTTAGTCAACGAGAATATTCTAGTAAAAATTGAAGATATCGTTGAAGTATACCCCATTAAGAATAGTTTTTCAAGACGGCTAAGCGGTAATTTCAATCTTGGGGCCAACTATTCTAAAGGTAGTAATGTTGCTACGCTCGTCTTTTCCGGCAATCTTGAGTATCGGAAACGGAACAGCGACTTCAACCTGACCTGGGATACCAATGACACGTATCAATCAGACACCTTAAGCTCCAGTAAATCAGACATCGCCTTATCCTGGCAAAGAACCTTAAACAAAGGTTGGTATGCAGATGTTACTATCGGTGCCAGTCAAAACCTCCAATTAGGGACAGATCTTCGATGGAGTTTGAATTTGGCCGGAATCAAAGATCTTGCCTATAACGAATGGAATCGCTTATATGCTGCAGCCGGGGTCAATGTATCCCGTGAAATACCGGTTGGAGATGGAGCAATCAGGGATGATTTAGCCGGCCTTTTTCAGGTAAAATGGAAAGTTTATAAGTTATGGAGTCCTAAAGTCTGGGTAGATTCAGACATTATGTATCTTCCTTATTTAACAGGTGGTGATCGATATCGGATCATATTCAATTTAAACCCCAAGGTCAGTATTTTCAGCGATAATTTTAAAATCGGATTCAATTTTTACTATACTTATGACAGTCAACCTCAAAACGTTGATGCTTCTAACGACGATTATGGATTGAATTTACAGTTTACTTATAGTTTAAATTAACTGATTCGGGCTCTGACCTCATTTTTTCATTCTGTTAATCAAGTCGAACACTTTAAAAGATCAGATCACTCTATAAACTTCCAATAGGTCAGCTCATGATAAAAAAGATATGCTTTATTGAGAATTTCAACATGAGCAAGATACTTTCGGAAGTAAAGATTGGTTCTGATTAATACGAATCAATCGATCCACTCTTTGATCAAAACATTGTGAACATTGTGAAAAGAGTTCAAGATCCCAGGTGTCAGCAAAAACCCTTCCTGCATTCAGAGAAATGCCATAATCAACCACTTCTTCCAATGACTTTAATGAAGGCTTTTCAAATTGACCCTGCTTCATTAAAATATCCATGGCGCCATTTCCCGGTCGTACCGGAATAAGGGTACAACATTCAACACCGACATCAAAAGCCAGATCCAGTGATTTTTTAGCCCAGTATACGCCTTCTTCTTCAGTCATAAAAGGAGGTCTCAACAGAATAAATGCACGGGATCTTATATTGTGCTGATTTAGAAATTTTATTGACCTTACAAAATCGTCGACTGTCATTTGTTTATTCAGCTTTTTCAACACCTCTGTATGCACCGTCTCTAATCCGACAGCTACTTCAAGTTCCGGATCAAGCATATCCCTAAAACTCAAACAACTTGCATTGATTAACTTGGGATGCGCTTCAACAACCACAGTCTCAAATCCAGCTGCCATTGCTGCGATAGCTCCATAATCCTCAACGGGAATGGCCTTTGTATCAAAAAAACTGCCACTATTGTATAACTTGAGTTGTTTTATATGCGGCATTTTCCCCAGGGCCCATTTGATTTGCTCAGGCACAGCCCCGACAGGAACAGACTCCTCAGTTGTGTTTTTCCAAAGATCACACATCAAACAACGAAAGGAACATTCCTTATTACTAATAAAAATAATACCGGTATCTACATTTTTTCCAGAAGCAGCTCTTTCCTTTTCGACCAACCATCCATAGGGCCGGTTCATCTGAATCAGATTTCTTTCAGGTCTGTTGGCTTCGATCCAGCCTCTACTCAGTAAAAGCTCCTCCTTGTTACTCATATTTAGACATGAACTCCTTTCTGTAGGTAATATCCTTTTCTGGAAAATGTTTTTTAAAATTATCCGTGGACGCTGCACCATGTTGAAAGCGACGTTTTTCAAAAACAGGCATATCCATTCCTGTCACAGCCTTCACTCCAGCTGCCACGATCTGACCCTTTAAGTCATAAAGCCTTTGATGATCCCAATCGGTTAAATCTATATAAGGAATCCCTTCAGAAATTTCAATTACATTTGGGAGTGTATATGGACTAAATCCTTCAAAATCTAACAGATCTGCCGGAGAAAAAGTACGCATATATCCCCTGCTCAGCCCCCCTGAATATGTTAAAGAGTGTTTAATGGAGTCAACTCCCCAACCCTCATGATACAACATCAGGTTGTTGAGTACACTACGGATGGTCAATTCCGGATTGTCCTCGATCGGGTAATCCTTCAGGTTTTCATCTCCTCCATCTCCATCAATAATATACTTCCAGTCCGGATACCTGGATCTGATACTCTGTAGAAGGGATAAATTCATCGTAGCAGACTGAATATCCAAAGGTTTATAGTCTTCTACAACCTCAATAGCTTCTTTCCAATTGAGAGAATGGTAATCCAATTCAATGGGTTCCAGAAACAATTCCAGGTCCAACGCCCGTAAAAATTTCCGAGCCTGCAGGAGGTCTTCCCCCTCACCTTCCACTGATAAAGTAAAGGCCTTTAAGCGAGAAGGACTTTCTCCCAATTCTCTTAAAGCGTGATAGAGCAACACAAAGATAGATCCACTGTCTATACCGGCAGAAAAAGTAACGCCAACAGGGCCCTCGGTAGCTCTGAACTGAAGCCATTTTTTAATTTCGGCATATACGGCTCCGATATAATCTTTGCCTATTTGCTCCACTTGTTCCGGACGGTAACTATTTCGTTCAGGGGTGAAAAATCGATCATAAACTGGATTTGGATCCGGGCAACCCAACAACTCTATCCTGGTAACATAATGAGCCGGAGCCATTCTTGTATACGAAGGATGAAATTGATCATCAAGTCCTTCCTTTTTTAAATGATTATAAATAACATCTATTCGTTCAGCGATGATCAATTGAGGCCCAACAGCTTGTTTTGCAATAAAATATCTGATTGGCCTTCCAATGGACCTTGCCATTCTTATTGTTTTTCCCTCAACCGCTATCAAACAAAACTGTCCGTCAATTTTTCGTACAGCCTCCAAATCACCAGAATTTAGAATTTTTACAGCCTCTTCATGACTCATATTATAAATGACATTCTTTTTTGGATCTGTCAAATCAACTACCTTGCTTATATACTGACTATTCATGTTGTATTTTTTTATTCTTTTTAATCGATTCTACACGCTTTCTCTCATTTTCATCTTTCTCGGAAATTTCAAAATCCTTATGATAAAACTACTTAAATCCTTTTCCTTTGACAACATTGAGATATTGATTTGCGTGTATTTTTTTATAGATTTCTTCAACCCCGTCCGGCCACTGTATCCTTAATTCATCAATAAGGACATGATCCCCCAATCCCACATGAACACGAGGTTCTTTGTTGGAGAGATAACCACTCGTCCATTGATTGACCAGCACCTGGGTCTTTGTTCCCGTTTGTACCGTTATTTTAGCCCCAATTCCCGAAGCAAGCCCCTGTTCTCCTCGTAAGCTTAATCCGATCCAGTTATTTTGATTTCCCCCATCATTTCTAAGCAAAACGGCTGATGCGGTCAAATCAACGTGAGATATTGAAATATCCAAATCTCCGTCGTTATCATAATCCCAAACCACAAGTCCGCGTCCCGACCTTTTTGTTGAAAAATAATCTCCGTGACTTTTCCCAATATCTTTAAAATTACCCTTCCCATCATTCTCAAGTAACAAAGGGTATTGTAAAATCAATTCTTCAGCTGTACCGTTTGCAGTAACGAGATCTAAGTCTCCATCATTATCAAAGTCAAATAAGGCAGCTCCCCATCCACCTTTACCTGCCATCGGTCCGGCAATACCACTCTTCTCGGTAATATCCTCAAACAATCCATTCCCTTTATTTCGGTATAGTGCGCCGTATTTTAGATCCGAAACAAATATATCCACCAATCCATCCCCGTCTATATCACCTAAAGTCGCGTGCATAGAACCTGTTTCCTGCCCTTTGCTGTTGGCAGCCACACCACTTGCAATTCCAACTTCTTTATAGCTGCCCTTATCATTTCTGAATAAATAATTAAACTGATGATCATTGGCCTGAAAAATATCCAGATCCTTATCATCATCATAATCAAAAACGGTAAGCCCCATGCACTTGGAATCAGGATAAAACAAGCCATTTTTTTCAGTTACTTCTTTAAAGCTTCCATTCTCTTGTTGTTCATATAACATAGAAGCCTGTCCTCTATATTCAGAAGGATGAGGCATCATCCCCGGGGTCTGGGTAGATATATATGCGGGGTCAAAAGCCAGAAAATTACCAACCATAGCATCCAGTCTGCCATCCAGATTAAAATCCCAGAATGAAACACCAATGCTCCATTTCGTAAAACCATTGAGTTTTTCTGGTCCGCCAAGCCCCAGCTGTTCAGTTATATCCGTAAAGGTTCCATCTCCATTGTTGTGATAAAATACATTGGAACCATAATTTAATAGATAAAGGTCTTCAAAACCATCCATATCCATATCAATGGCACCGGCAGCCATACTCCAATGAAGGTCATCAATCCCTGCTTGTTTTCCTACTTCCATAAAGGTACCGTCTCCCATATTTTTGAACAATTTATCACGACTGTTGGTAAACTCAACACCTTCTTTATCAGAAATACCTGGCAAATACGTACCATTCATCATAAATAAATCCATCAAACCATCATTATTAAAATCAAAAACAGTGATTCCCGAACCGCTGCTTTCCAAAATATTTTCATAGGTATAATCGCCAAATGTATAATTGAATTCAATTCCTGATGTGGCTGCCACATCCTTGAATTGTATTTTTTGCTGTGCGAAGATCGAACTTGGAAACCCGAAGAGCGCTATACTATAAAGCAGGAGAATTTTATTTTTCACTTAATTTGGTTTTATTGAGTTCCGAAAGGTCTGATGGTTTACCAATCTGGTATTATATTCTTTATGATATTGCTGCAATATCGAATCCTTGGGATACCTGTCTTTTGCTGCGGGAGGATAGCTGCTCATTCCGTGATATGGCAGGGGTTCTACGGTATGACCTTCTGCCGTGTTGAAATCTCCGTCTTTCACCCAACCCACACTATGAATAAGAAAATCTCGCTTCCAACCCTGTTTAAGAACAGGAAGACCGGTCGCATCAAAGTTAATCGAGGTTTCATCTCCTGAATTAGACACAATATACTGGTTATCTAATGCTCTAACAAGAGACGTCACATCTCCGTATCGGGTATAGCGTCCGGTTAGATCACGCCATTTGCCCTGATCCTGCACCTTTGAATAATCAAACCAATGAGGGCCATATCTACCGCCTTTTCTATAGGATTCAGAAAATCCTCTGTAATGAAGATCAGCGTTCTTCACCTGCATCACATTTGTAATCAAACTATCGTTGACCCGGGCATCTGCAAAGAAAATTTCATCCCAATAAATTTCCATATTCGTTCTTATTCGTATCCGGTGATCCTGACTCAGAAATTTACCTCTGAGATCGACAATAACAGTTTTATCCTTACCCATTGGGAAACTCATCTCTGTATCTACCTGTTGCCAGTCGCCCTTCTCGTTGATCACTTGTATCACCGGAAATTCAAGTTTCAAACTATCCGACTGGGAAAGAGCCACGTTGATACTCGCATCTGTCGGGAAAATCCAGCCTCTTAAAAATAAATGAAGCTCTTCTAATTGTCCGGCAGTGCCCGGATCCAGAATTAAATCATGTTGTTTTGTTATACCCTGAAATTTACCGGGTATCAAATGTGAAAGATACTGATTGTCTTTTGCCAAAATCATAGCTAGCACATTTTTTCCACTTTCATCAATGGCACTAAGTGGTGCATATTTTTCAGTAAGCTCATATAATTTCATTCCCGGAAATGGTGGTGGTCCAAACTGTTCAGGAACAAAAACGGCTACTTCTTCAGGGTGATCCACTGCCACCAATTCCAGCTGATCCAAATAAATCGTCTCCCACAATTCTGAAGTCACCTGAATTGAATACAATCCATCCTTTTCTTTCAATTGACTTTCATCAATTTTAATATAGTCATCAGAGGCTGCAGCAAAGGCATATTTGGTTGTCCCTCCCATAATACCCAATGGCATTCCCAAAGCACTCCGCCATGTAATGTCTTTTACAAATTCGTATTTTTCACCATTCCATGCATATAGAAAAGGGCAGGATCCTTTTAAAGTCTGTGATTCAATCAAGGCCTGATCCGTATCAGGCAGCAAAATATTTTGCGGTACCCCGTTGGTCCAGGTGATCCTTATGACGTCTGCTTTTGGTCTGCTTCCCAACCCAAAATAAATGTCGGGATCAGTAACAACCATACTTTGATACAAATCTCCGGCACGCATTTCAACTTTTACACCAATACCATAATAATTATTCTTAGCACTACCTGTTCTTAAGCCGACCAATTTCATCTTCACATAATGATTCATGTTCCCTCCATCATTTCTCAATAATTTTACACCACCATTAGAAAGTGCTAAAAGAATATCTCTATCGCCATCACCATCATAATCAGGCACCGCCAACTCACAGCCTTCATACGACTCTAAAGGCAACACTTCTGAACTATTACTAAACATTCCTGTACCGTCATTATGATACAATTGCAGACCTGAAGCATTCTTGCTTTTTGATTCTCCAAGAAGTAACACATCCTGAAATCCATCGTTATCAAAATCGAGAAAGGCAACATCTCTTACGGACAGGTCCTGAATCCCTGCAAACACCTTTGCCATTTCCGCAACGGCTTGAAACTTACCTTCTCCTGAGTTCCTGTAAAGCATGCTGTTTTCTCCATCCAGTGAACCAATAAAAACATCTAAAAAACCATCGTTGTTATAATCTGCAATAGCCAGAGAACTACTTCCACTAACAAATTCCAGTCCGGCATCAGCCACCATCTCAAATGTACCCTGTCGCTTATTGGTATACATCAGGATATCACCACTTGCATTAAGAGTGATGATATCAATATCACCGTCATCATCAAAATCTCCAAAAGCAGCATCAATATCATTCTTGTTTTTTTCAGTTGACAGGCCAGATTCTTTTCCAATTTCATCAAACGAACCATCTCCGTTATTTCGAAATATGCTATTACCCTCCCTTGCTACTTGAAAAAGATCAAGATCACCGTCCTGGTCCAAATCAAAAAACAAGGCCTTGTTCACACCGCCACCATATAACTTGGAATTTGGAGATCTGTCTTCAAAAATACCCTTGTCCGCATTTCTATATAACAATGAGTTTTGATCGAGATTAATATATAGATCCAGAAATCCGTCGTTGTCATAATCAGCAAAGGAAGCTCCGATTTCCTTTCCTTTATGGTTCAATCCCAACTGTGAAGAGACATTTCGATATCCTTCGGTGGTATTTGAAAAGAGATAGTGTTCATACGAATTCTGTGCACTATCAAAATTACCTATGTAAAAATCCGTTTTCCCATCGCCATTATAATCTGCCGTTTGTATATGGGTCGTATTTTTGTATTTTTCCAAGTCCGATGACTCCAAAGCTCCCAGATCAAGCCCCAGGCTGGAAGTCACATCTTTAAATTTTATAACTTCTAAAACCGACCTGTCTCCTGTCATCTCATTACTGACCTGCCTATTATAGGTAATCAATGGAAATCCGATTAGAGAGCCACCAGGGCCTTTTAAATCATTAATTCCAGATTGATAGGTATAAGAAACCTTCATGTAATTGTGAAAGACCGTAAAGCTAATCAGTGCCTTTTCGTTGGCCTCATTTTGTAATTGCTCAATCGTTTTCTCGTAATACTCCTTCGCTTCTTTTGGAAATTCAGGAAATTGTCTTTGCATAATTTGCAGTCGAGCTATCGCAATATCAGATGAATTCTCCTCAATGAGAACTTCTGTAAGTTGCAGCTGAGGCACTATATTTTCAGGAGCGTATTCAACCAGATCCTGTAAGTAACGCTTTCTTAATTCCTTGGATTCTTTATTGTTTTCAGCGGAGTACAATTCTGCCAGGTCATAAAGAATTTTAACATGATCGGGTTCAGATTCCAGCGCCTTTCGTAAAATATTTTTGGCTTCCTCTCGTCTTCCATCCATTTGATATACTGTTGACAGCAACAATTTTATATCAGCATCATCAGGATCGATCTTTTCGGCCTTCAACAATTGGGTTTCGGCATCTTTATATTTTCCCATTCGAAGGTACACCAAACCCAGATTTGCATAACCCAACTTATCATCCGGCACCAAACTGATCATTTTAAGGAATTCTTTTTCAGCTTCTTCAAGCTTAAACTCTTCAAGGTAAGCAAGCCCGAGCGTTTGGGTGGTCATCATTTCTATTGCTTTTTTTTGCTTATCAGCTGCCGATTCTTCGCAACCAAAGAGTAAAGGAAAAACAATAAAAAGCACAGATAAAAAAGCAATGTTCTTCATTGGATCAAAGTTAAGTAATAAATAGCGATTTACTTGAAAAATATTTTGATGATCAATTCGATTATTCCCTTATTATTGGTGGTTTCCCCGTACTTTTTCTTCTACCCAGGGAATCAAAGTCAATGACACCTGTAAGACCCTGATACTTAATTTCCAACATACTTTTTTGTAAACTCAAGGATTGACGTTGCGATGTCATCATTGCTTTCGAAATCATCATGATTCCGTCATATACAAAAACTGCCAGGGCATCGGGAGTCCGCTTACAAGCATTTTTATAAGAATCCTGAAAGTCTACAAATTCTGAATCCAAGAAATCCGGAGAAAACAAGGGTCTCCAATGGTTGCTGATGAACCTTTTTTGTTGACTAAAATCCAGCGTTGACTGAGCTGACAGGTGCATATAAACCGGAACTTCATTTTTTGAGCCTTCAAGTTGCTGCTGAATTGTTGATACAGGAACCGTGCTTCCCATTACAAGGATCACATCTGGTTTAAGTTGTTCAATACTATCCAATAAGCCCATTGACTTTAAAGACATCGTGGAAAGTTCCGAAATACGACAATCAATAAATTCTTTGGAAGTGCTTTTTAAACTCTTTAAGGCTTGTTCAGCATCGTAACTACCATCATGTAGTACAACAATATCTTTCAAATAGTTTAGGTCCAGTAAGTCCTCAAGAAGCATAATAGCTTGTTGGTCATCCGTAGGTACCAGGGAAAAAAACCATGGCACGTAGGCTTTGGACAGGGTGGCATCACTTGCCCAGGAGGACAGATATACCACCTGGGTTTTTGCGATTACCTGTTCTGCCAAATGGGAATCCTGACCGTGAATTGCGCCAAGAATCACCTCCACCTTATCCTTAAAAACCAGGTCTACAACTTCTCTTGAACCGGCCCCCCAGGAACCTGCTGCAATGCGAACAATCAATTTTAAAGGTCTGCCATTTATTCCTCCTTTACTGTTGATTTGCTCAA
>NZ_JBPCUJ010000041.1:0-19139 GCF_051011215.1 Lutimonas sp. | reverse complement strand
CTTCATCATCTCGATAGCGGCAGCATTCATGAACTGATAAATAAGCTTCTTCAGTGGCTTTGATTGCTTTTGTATCGTGACCTACAGCAGCAATATTATTTGAAATGCTGTCTAGATTGGTTTTACGTGCATCGTAAATAAGACTTAACTCATGAGTCTGTATACTCCAAACGGCAGATTTGACCCCCTTTGTTTTTATGGCTGCTTTCTCTATTCGTTCTTTACACATGCCACAAACGCCATCCACTTCTATACTGGCTCTGGCATTTTTGTCTTGTGCAAATGTATAATTCATCAAAATAAGTGCGAAAATGGTGATGATCTGTTTCATATCTAAATCTATTTTTTTAATCTCTTAATTTATTTTAAAGCGTAACCCGGCATAATACATACTTCCAAAAATAGGACCATAAACGAAATTGGTATCAAAATTTGGTCCAAATGGATCTTCAGGGCTCACAATCGGGTCTGGTTGCCTGACATTGGTTACATTTTCTCCACCCAAATATACTTCAAATTTAGGTGAAAACACCTTGGTGACTTGTAAGTTCAAGGTGCCCACCGTCGGAGAAAACTCATCCAGCTGATACTCCTCCGGACTCAAAGAGGTGTCAGGATAACGCTGTTCACTGAGCCAATTGAACGTGGCGTCAAATTTCCAGGGTGCTTCGATATTCTTTCCAAGTAATTCATAGCCAAGATTGGCAAAAATTCGATGCTTTGGCACCAGCGGTTTGATGCGTCTGCCCACCGTATAATCTGTCTGAATATCGTAATATTTGTAAGCAGTTCTTAGATCAAATCGTTCGGCGATATTGTAGTTGAGCTCAAACTGAAAACTATTGGCAAAACTCTGCCCTTCGAGGTTATAAAAATTGATCTCATAAGGATTTTCCCAGTCAACAACTACTTGATTTTCAAATGACGTTCGGTAAAAGTCCAGGGTGATATCGGCCTTTCTGTTAAAAAGGTTAAATCCCTGTAAAAAACTAAGGCCATAATTCCAGGCAACTTCCGGATCCAGGCCATAGATCTGACCGCCCGTATTTAGAATATTGATCTCTCTGGAACTGGCAAACAGGTTCTGATTTTCAGCAAAAATATTGGCACTTCGTTTTCCACGTCCTACAGAGGCGCGTAAAGCCGATTTTTCCCAGGGTGTATAGCGCGCATGAATACGTGGGGTGATAAAAAAGCCCAAACGGTTGTGCTGATCTGCGCGGATTCCGGCGGTTAAGGTAAAGTCATCTAGATTGTCGAAGGCATATTCAAAAAAGCCTCCGAATGAATTGTCGTTTCTTTTATATTGACTAGACTCCACCAGCTCATCAAAATGGTCATAGGTAAAGCTGACACCTGTTTTAATCTTATGCCTCGAATCTGAGATAATTGAATTATAAATCAGATTAGAATAAAAACTATTATGTGTGATATCATAGATTCGCTGTCCAAAGTAGGAGTCTTGTTTATGATGACTATAGGCCATCTGAAAACCAAGACTCTGATAGGGAACACTTGGGTTCACATAGCCTAGTTTAAATGAGCCTTCCATTCTTTCGGTATCAATTTCACTGCCCCAGACATTGTTTGTTAAGCGATCAGTATCTGGATCAAAATCTACCTCACCAGATTGTTTGGAGTCGTTTAAATAACGCAGATTGATAAAACTGACAATTCCTTTTTCAGGATTGGTATATTGCCAGCGATTCATCACATTGACCTGGTTGTATAAAGGCATGTCGAGAAAACCATCGTCGTTTACATCATGCTTTTTTTGATGTGTATTTCCATGCAAATAGATACCCGTGCTCCATTTGTCCGAGACCTGGGTATTGAAGTGGGTGTTGAGTTCCAAACGTTCGCTTGAAGCAGCATAGAGGTTTAAGAAAAAATTGTGGTCCCTGGTGGGTTTGACCAGTTCTGCATTGATTTGGCCTGTAATACTTTCGAAACCATTGACCACGCTCCCCGCTCCTTTGGTAATCTGAATGCTCTCTACCCAGGTACCAGGAATAAAACTAAGACCTTGTGCCTGGGAAGCACCCCTTACTGCAGGAATATTCTCCGTAGCTATTAATATATAAGGCGATTTTAACCCAAGCATTTTTATCTGCCTGGTTCCGGTAACCGCATCGGCAAAATTGACATCGATCGATGGGTTGGTTTCAAAACTTTCAGACAGGTTGCAGCAAGCGGCTTTTAATAGTTCATCACTACTCACTGTAAAGGTATTGGCCGCCTTCAAATAGGACTTTGCCGTGGTCTGTTTCCGGGAAGAAAGTGTTACTTCATCAAGGTCAGCCGTTGATTGTAAAACCTCCCTGACATCTTGATTTGAATCGACGGTCACTGTTTTTGTTGTAAAGCCAATAAAAGAGATGACTAACTGATTGTTTTCCTCATTATATGGAACAGTAAATTTTCCTTCAGCATCCGTCATGGTGCCGATGGTAGTGTTTTTCCAATATACATTGGCGCCCTCAAGCGGTATTTCTGTACCGTCTAAGACTTCGAAAACTTGTCCTTTCAATGTTTCCTGTGCCTGCAAAAACAGCGGAAAAGCAAAGAATAAGACGAGTATCTTTATTTGATATGTGTATAACATGTAATTTTTTTTGATTGATCATTATAGTATAGACCCATAGAAATAGGGCAACTCACGGATATTGAGTACCGATCAAATCAAAAAAACCTCGTTCAAGACCTGTATGTCTTCAACAACGTTGGGAGGAGAGTAATGTTCATAAGGTACCTCATGCCTGGGCTCAAAATCGAATAAGCCACTAAAGGCATAGGCATAGGAAAAGAGAAATACTTTCTGCTGTTTATTGAGCTCCATGCTGCTCTCAATAGTGAGTTCGTCTTGTCCTTCTACAAGATCAACCACATCGCTACAGCAAGATTGCGACATTAGCATTTGCGCTTCATCAGAAGCAGGCATGGTCATGGCTTCATTTTCCATCCCGCATTTTTCTGCTTCCGCAAAAATAGATACGTCTACAAGGTGTTCCCCGCAATAGTGTTTTTCAATGCTTACAGAAAGCGTTGAAACCAACACCAAAACAGCCATGGCTACCGAGGTAATTTGTAGAATACGTTTGTGTATCATGCTGCAAATTTAAGAATTATTTTAAACCACCAAGCGAATTATGAATTGTTTAACTTTATGGGTCAAGCATCCAATTTATGGATTATCAAAATTTTCAAAATGAATCTCGAATAACGGTCAGGGTTTTCTTCTTTCTAGTTGTTATTTGATTGAGAAAAGAAGAAAAAATTATGAATATAGAAAAAATGAGTTAGTACTGCGACTAACTCATTTTTCGTTGTTTAAGTTGTTAAAATTTTAACTAGGCCACTACCATGGGCTCTTTGACTTTTGCCTCTTTAGAAGGTATCTCAAACTGATTTGACGTATTTTTCTCTCCTCCGGCTTTCAGCGCTTTATCTCCAGCGAAGAAAGATTTATGGTCATCGCCAAGGTCAGAACCAGCCATTCGTTGATGTTTTACACATGATACGCTTTTACGAATTTCTTGTCGCTGAACCCCTTTTACATAGGCCAACATGCCTTCCTCGCCAAAATATCCTTCTGTTAAATCATTCATATGAAGAGCCGTTGTATGATACGTTGGAAGTGTGATGAGGTGATGGAAAATACCTGCTTCTCTGGCACCATCAATCTGGAAGGTTTTAATCTTTTCATCTGCTCTTTTGCTTAGTTCTGTTCCATCATAAATGATATCCATTAGATTATTCTTGTTATAAGCCTCCATATTTAAGCCTAAAGCCAGCATATCATCATAGGCCTGATTTCTGAAATTCAAGGTCCAGTTAAATGAGGGAGAATTATTATATACCAATTTTGCATTTGGAACCACTTCCTTGACTCTATTAACCATATGCGCAATTTGCTTCACATTAGGTGTTGGAGTTTCTATCCATAAAAGGTCTGCGCCGTTTTTTAAACTTGTCACACAATCAAGCACCACTCTGTCGATGTTTGATCCCTCTTTGAATTTATACAAACCGTTAGGCAAACGCATCGGACGCACCAGTTTCCCGTCTCTTTTGAGCAATACATCATCTTCTTTAGCTTCTGAAATGTCAATTTCCTCTGCCTCGACAAAGGCAAGATATTGAGAGGCCAGATCTCCTGGCTCCTGACTCACAGGGAGCTTTTGTGTGAGGCCGGCTCCCTCAGAATCAGTTCTGGCAACAATGATACCATCGTCAATACCTAATTCTAAAAAGGCATATCTCACTGCATTTAATTTTGCAATATAATCTTCATGAGGCACTGTAACCTTGCCATCCTGATGTCCACATTGTTTGGCATCAGATACCTGATTTTCAATTTGTATGGCGCATGCACCAGCCTGTATCATCTTTTTCGCCAGTAAATAAGTCGCTTCTTCATTGCCAAAACCTGCATCGATATCTGCGATGATAGGAACCACATGAGTTTCAAAATTATCGAGTGCTGCCTGCACATCCTCTCCGTTTTTTAATCTTCTGTAGAGGTCGTTTAGTTCAATGGCGTCAGCTTGTCGTAAAAAATCATAAATTTCTTCAATAAGACCAGAAACAGCTGTTTTTTCATGCATTGACTGATCTGGTAAGGGGCCGAATTCTGAGCGCAGCGCAGCTACCATCCAACCTGAGAGGTATAAATATCTTTTGCTGGTTGTTTTGTGGTGTTTTTTAACGGCAATCATTTTTTGCTGAGCCACAAACCCGTGCCAGCATCCCAATGACTGGGTATATTGAGAATTATCTTGATCATAAGCGGCCATGTCTTTTCTCATTATGCCAGCGGTGTATTTGGCGATGTCTAAACCGGTTTTAAAACGATTTTGTGCCATCATTCTTGCCGCGTTTTCCGGCTGTACTGCATTCCATGTTGCTCCGTACTTTTCCTTTAAGTTTCTCACAGTCTGCAATGCAGATCCATAATTTGTTTGTGCAAAATTTTTCATAGTTTTGATATTAGTTATTTATTAATAATTAGATCCTGTTGATTGTGGCTGCAATCGCAGGATTGTTTTTTTATATGAATTGATAGGCGGGAAGGGTTAAAAATTCTTCAAACTCTTCAGATACGACCAATTTGTTGAACAGGGTCATCGCCAGATTTAACTTAGAGTTTTTGAGATTTTCTTCACCCATCTCCCTGGCAATGATGTTAACTTCATCCTCGAATAGTTCGTTATAGAGTTCGAGATCAAATCTTCTTCCATCTTCAAGGGTAACTTTGTTTTTAAGCCACTGCCAAACCTGTGTTCGCGATATTTCCGCAGTAGCTGCATCTTCCATAAGATTGTAGAGTGCGACGGCGCCATAGCCTCTGAGCCAGGCTTCCGTATAGAGGATACCTACATTGATATTTTTTCTTACACCTGCTTCTGTCACTGTTCCCTTAGGAATGGCTACCAGATCTGCTTCCGTAACAAGAATATCGTTTCTTGAGACATGCAACTGATTGGGTCCAGGCATATACTTATTAAATTCATCCAAGGCAACTTTAACCAACGCTGGATGAGCAACCCAGGTGCCATCATGTCCGTTTTTAACTTCCCGTTCTTTATCTATTCTTACTTTTTCCAAGGCCGCTGCATTTGCTTTTTCGTTGTTTTTAATCGGAATTTGTGCAGCCATACCTCCAATAGCAAGAATACCCCGTTTATGACAACGCTGAATCACAAGTTTGGAATACGCATCCATAAATGGGCTTGTCATGGTCACTTGATCCCGATTGGGGACCACAAATTTGCGATGGTTTCTAAATTTTTTGATATATGAAAAAATATAATCCCAGCGGCCACAATTTAATCCTACAATATGGTCTTTAAGTTCATAGATGATTTCGTCCAATTGAAAACTTGCAGTGATGGTCTCCACTAGAACGGTTGCTTTGAAAGTGCCTATTGGAAGCCCAAGGTATTCTTGAGCAAACTCAAAGACCTCATTCCACCAACGTGCTTCTTTATAATGCTCTAATTTTGGCAGGTAGAAATAAGGAGCTGTTCCATTTTCAAGTAAGGTGTTACTATTGTGAAAAACATAGAGACCAAAATCAACCAAACTTCCTGATACTTCTTTGCCGTCTATTAACAAATGCCGTTCATTGAGGTGCAATCCTCTGGGTCTTACTAATAGAACGGCAGTATCTTTGTGTAGCTTATATGATTTACCGCGCTGTAAGTCTGTAAGAGCAATCGTTTTTTTATTGGCTTCAATTAAATTTAGTTGTCCACCAATACTATTTTCCCAGGTAGGAGAATTGCTGTCTTCTAAATCAGCCATAAAGGTTTTGGCGCCTGAATTAAGAGCATTAATGATCATTTTTCTATCTACGGGTCCGGTAATTTCCACACGCCTGTCCTGTAAATCTTCTGGGATGGCACCAGCGGTCCAATCTGTTTCTCTTATAGTTTTGGTTTCTTCAGGAAATTGCGGAAAAGCGCCTCGATCAAAAATCTCTTGTTGTCTGCTTCGTAGTTGCAGCAGATCTAGTCTTTGCTGATCAAATTTTGCATGTAGGGCAGCAATAAATGCCAAAGCCTCTTCCGTTAGAATGTTCGGATAGTAATTTTTCACCTCATCTGTGAACTGAATTACCTTCTTGTTTAAAAGTACATTTTCCATTTTTAATTGTTTTGATGGAACAATGATAAAACAAAGTTTTGTAAAAAACAAGCGAACGTTCGCTAAATATATAAATTCGCCAGAATTTTATATTCGCAAAATAGTTTATATTTGCTCGAATGGAACAAGACTATATCAAGCTTATATTTGGGCTAAAGCTAAAGCAGATAAGAACTGACAGAAATTTATCCTTGTTTGGTTTATCTAAATTATCAGGCCTTTCAAAATCCTATTTAAATGAAATTGAAAAAGGAAAAAAATATCCTAAAACAGATAAAATTGTCATTCTTTCAGAAAAATTGGATGTTCCATATGACCAGATGGTGTCTTTAAAACTGGATAAGAACCTGGCACCGATTGGTGATCTTTTGCAGTCAAAAATTTTAAAGGAAATTCCTTTGGAGCTCTTTGGAATTAAAGAAAGTAATTTAATTGATATTGTAGCCAACGCACCTGCCAAGGTAAATGCCTTTATAAGCACCATTATTGAAATCGCTCAACATTATAATTTTAGCAGAGAGAGTTTTTTTCTGGCTTCTGTGAGGTCTTATCAAGAGGCACACAATAATTACTTTGATGAACTAGAGCAAAGTGTTATTAAGTTTTCTAAGGCATATCAGGTAGATTTAAGCAAGCCTGTCAGCTCAAAGGATCTGGAGGAAATTCTGCTTGAAGAATACGGCTATCGCATTAATGAAACTGAATTAGGGAAGTATGAAGCTTTAGAAAATTTGCGTTCTGTCTTTGTGCGCAAAACAAAAACTCTTTTACTGGCTGATGGTATTGATGAGCCGCAGCGTATGTTTATTTATGCCAAAGAAATTGCGTATAATTTTTTAGGAATAAAAGACCGATTATATACATTTCCATGGATCAAATTTGATGGCTTTGACCAGGTATTGAATAACTTTTATGCCTCCTATTTTGCAGGTGCATTGATTATTCCCAGAGACGCTGTTACACCAAAATTAGAACGTCTATTTAAAAAGGAAACATTTGATCAGACATTTTTTACGAATCTTTTGGAGAGTTTTAATGCCTCCCCAGAATCTTTTTACCAACGACTCACAAACATTCTTCCTAAAGAATTCAATATTCAAAATTTATTCTTTTTAAGGTTTACTCACAAAGCAGGAAGTGAAAAATTTCATTTAAAAAAGGAATTGCATTTATCCCATCATCAATCGCCTCGTGCCAACGAATCAAATGAGCACTATTGCAGACGATGGGTGTCTTTAAGGGTGTTGAATGATATAAATCAGAGCAATAAAACGCATGAGTTTGATATTCAAATTTCAAATTATGAAGGTGATGGAGCAAGGTATCTGGTATTATCTTCTGCTACAAAAGACCCGTTTAAAGATAATCAGTATCGATCGATCAGCATAGGCTTGCTGATCAACCGGCAATTGGAAAGAAAAATTAATTTTTTATCGGATTCCACCATAAAGAAGGAAGAAGTTGGTGTTACCTGCGAACGTTGTACTATTAAAAATTGTGAGCAAAGACAGAGACCAAGAATTGTATTAGATAAAGAAGCAAAAAACAGAAAAATGGAAACCATCGTTGCTGAGTTAAATAAAAAATTTAAATCTAAGTAAGTATCTATTGAGCCTTCTTTTGCGAATACAATAAAGACTTTTTGATTTTTCACATCCACCTGAAATACTTAAATTGCAAATAAATTAACTTAAACTAGATATACTATGCTTGTTGCAACACTCAGTTTATTGATCGGTATGTTACTCGGAGGTGGAAATATATCAGCCTATGTCGTTGAAGATTTTCCAAAAGAAGTCAAATCAAACGTTGACGACAAGGAACGGCAAAAAGAAATTCTCGCCCTTACAAAGCCGTATGAAAAGGAATTTAAGAGCGTGCAGAAAGATTTGAAAAAATCTAAGAAGCAAATGAAAAAATTACAGCTTGACAGAGATGCATCTTCCGAAGATATCTCTGAGATTCTCGATAATGCAAATTCGTCCTGGAAAGGGATTCAAGCTACTGGAATAGCAACCAGAGCCGAAGTGATAACTATGCTCAGTGACGAAGAATGGGAATTGATTATTGCTGATTCTATGGAGGAGTTTGATAAAAAAGAACTTAAGAAACAACGAAAGGCCTATGATAATTTCGAAAAGAAATTTGCAAAGCTTCAGGCAGCTGTTGCAAAAGAAATTACCGACCCTGAACGTCAGGAAAAGATTTTTGCTACCTTCGATTCTTTTAAAACGGATATGAAGAATTATGTGGAGGCAAACATGAACAGAACGGCCAAAGAGCTGGAGGAATTTTCGAAGAGAGAAGCAACGGAAGATGAACTTAATGCTGCTTTTTCTAAGGTTGATTCAGCAAGAAATCAGTTTTTTGAAAGTATTGAAAAGATGCATTTTGACCTCGTAGAACAGACCACAGAAGAGGAATACTCCAAAATTGCGAAAGCTGTAAATAAGATCTTTTAGACCCAACTGTAGGTTTTACTATTTTTATAATAACCAAACTCCATCAACGATCATGACTTCTATTGCATTTATAAAAGGCTATCATCTGCCTTTGATTCATAAACATTGGCTCTTTTTAGTGTTGATGTTGAGCGCCATCACTATCAATTCGCAAGAATCAATAGCTTCTAAACTAGGCTATCCTGCTGATGCGCGATTGCTAATCATTCATGCCGATGATTTAGGGGTGGCTCATTCAGAAAACGCCGCTTCTATTAAAGCTATTGAAGATGGAGTAGTAAACTCAGCGAGTGTTATGATGCCTACCCCTTGGGTGTTGGAGGTTGCTGAATATGCCAAAGCCCATCCCGAGACACATGATTTTGGCCTGCATTTGGTTCTTACTTCTGAATGGAAAAACTACCGCTGGGGCCCAGTGGCTTCTATAGATAAGGTGCCTACCTTGATCAATGAACATGGTTATTTTCATGCTGGTTGCAAACCCGAGGCATCTTTAGAAGAGGTTGAAGTCGAGTTAAGAGCACAGATCGACAGAGCCTTTGCCATGGGTTTGGTGCCAACACATCTAGACTCTCATATGGGCTGTTTGATGCAATCACCTGAATTGATAGAGGTCTATTTAAGAATGGGGCAGGAGTACAAGCTTCCTGTGATGGTGAGCAAGGCATTTCCTGAGGAGCTCATTAAAAAATACAATGTTAAGGTGGTTTTAGAAGAAATTGTGATGATTTTGCCAAAACAATTTAACGAAGGACTTGCAGCCTATTATAACGAGGCTATCAAAAATTTAAAACCTGGAGTAACAACCATTTTAATCCATACAGCCTATGACAATGATGAGTTAAAGGCTATGACGATAGATCATCCTGAATTTGGTAGTGCCTGGAGACAAAAAGATTACGACTATTTTACGTCAGAAGAATGCAAAGAGTTATTGGAAAAAGAGAATATTAAACTGGTGACCTGGAGGCAGTTAAAAGAGGCCTATTTCTCCGACAAGTAGTAGAAAAATTTGTTAACTTTTAGTTGAACATTCAAATCTTGCCATTTGCGCATCTATGCACTTGAATTGATGTGTCCTACATATGTTTTTGTTAAGAAAAAGACCTAAACTTAAGGCCTACTATTGTGATGCTATGGCAATCAAGTACCAGGCTGCATGGGGTAACCATTGTTCTGCCCATCGCCAGTCATTGTCTTTTCCAGTTTCATTATAGCCTCGATTAAGATCTATATCATTTTCATTGTAAAGACCTGCAGTAATTCCGTTGCAGATACCTCCAGGAGCGTTGGTGTATTCATAAGAATTAAAAAATAAATACTGTACATTATTTCGACCCTGCCCTTCTAGCATGCAGGCATCAAATGGATTTAAGCCCAATATCCAGTTGAGCTGATTCCATGCATGCGCCTTTAGTTCCTGCTGGAATTCAGGATCGTCGTCATAGAGCTTGCTGGCCATACGAGAAGCTGTGGCAATAGAACCCAGACGTGCATTTTCTCCCTGCCACCAAGGGGCTGTTTCGGTATCATGCGGAAAAAAGAAACTGTTTCTTCTTTCTCCTTTTTTATTTTGAACATATTGTCTTGCATAGCCAAAAGGATTGTTGACCTCTTCGCTAAGCTGCATCTCTGATGTCAATAGTTTTCTGACGTCCTCTTTGATTTGTTTTTGACTTTTCTCATCAGCTATCCCCGAGTAGTTCACCAAACTCACCACAGGCAGGCCGGCATCTGCCGCATGAAAAAACGGTCTGTCCTTATCATCTGCCCTTAAATAATAATGCCCTGCCGTATTTTGCATCAGTCTGCTGCTAAGAGAAGAAGCTCTTTGATTCGCTGCTTTTAAATAGACTTGTTTTTTTGTCGCTTTATACAATTCAGTAGCAGCCATCAAGGCGCAATAATCATCAACAATATTTTCTTTTCCGTCGTTGGTCAGGGACGCATTGTGACTTTCCAAAAAGGTAAATGCCGTTTCTGCCGTTTTCAAATAGTCTGTGCTTTCAAAATCACCTGAAACTTCATAAGTACTGGCAATGGCAAGGGCAGCAATTGAAAGTCCTGCTCCGGCTCTATAACTCACTTCATAAGTGCTGATGCCTGCGGTTTCATCATCAGGTCCGTCAATGCCTTCTTCCGGCGTCTTGGTCAGGCTATATCCGGTCATGGTAGGTGTTATTCTTCTGTCTTCGGCTTTTTTCTCAGCACCTTTTCCTGAAATGGTGCGGTAAAAAGAACCTTTATCGGATTTCATACGATGTAAAAAGTCCGCTCCATATAGGGCTTCATCCAGCAGTTTTCGTTTGTATTGACGGTAGCTGGGGTTGTCTTTTTTATCCAAGGCCTTATAGGTTTCAAAAAGACTCCAAACGGTTAGGTTGATTTGTTGCGGATTAAAATAGGTTGAATAGGTCAAATGAGACAGGTGCTTACCATAATCACCAGTGGCATCATACCAGCCACCATGCACATCAACAGTGTCTGTACGACCTTTTAAAAAGGTCATATTTCGATCTGCTTTGTCGAGTAAACCGGAAGAACGTTGCCCTTTAAAATAGTAGACCACGTCAGACAGGGTGTTGCGTTCGAGAAGGTTCTCCTGAATCAGAAATGGATAGGATTCTATGTTTTCTCCGTTTACAACACAACGGATGGTATACGTGCCAACTTCGGATACTTTATCAAAATTAAAGGTCCAGAAATGCCAGTCGCGCCATTGATCTATAGTGCCTGTATAGGAAGGCTCTCCCTCCGCTACAACGAGTCCTGTTTTATTGTTTATGACAGAAAAACTGGTGACCTTGTCATTTTCCTGGCATAAAATAACAGCCGGTTTTACCGCAGTAGATTCATAACCAATATGATTGTATAATAGTTTGGTTTGCGCTTTCAGGCTGCTCGAAAATAGCACAACGATCAGGCTACAAATAATTGTTATAAATGTTTTTTTCATGTTGGATTTTTGTTGTCTATTTTAATACGATTTATTTCTTTTCAAGGGCGGCTACCGCTTTGGTCATGGCCTTAAAACAGGCCACATCACTTTCGCTTTCCTGGTCGGCTTCTTTAAAGCTTTTATAGGCTGCCATAAACTTATCAGCAGGTGACCAGACCGTATGCATGACCCCCAATAGACTCGACTTCATTTCTGGTGTTGAATTGTTTTGTAAGCTGTGCATCATGGCTACTTGATCCCTCGCGACTTCGGGTTTTCTCCATGAACAGGCTACTACATCAAAACCTTTAAGACTAAAATAGGCAGGTGTAGGAATGGCCTTTTCATAATGCCAGTCAGCAATGATCACAGAGGTAGGAATCATGTCAATGGCCCGCCATGTATTATTCATACTGGCTTCCCACATACCAATTCCTGAGTTGGAGGCATCAATTAACCGGTCGCCCCAAATCCACAGCTTTGCGTTTTGCTCGTCTAAATGATCACTGATTTTAGTTATTTCACCGGCATAAAGTTGTGCCGGGTCTTTTCCCATGCAACGAGGGCATTTTTCATCAGCGATGTAAAAAACTTCATCCATTCCTGCATGAAAGGCATTTGCCTCAAAGACTTCCAGAATTTCATCTACTAAGTCAAAAACAACAGCGTGAACTTCAGGATGCAAAGGACAATAACTTTTACAATACAAACCGTCATCATTTGGCCATTCGTATTCTTCAGGAATCGCTACATGAGGAGTTTCATCAAATTCGGGATAAACAGCCAGTAGTTTGTTCAGCGTGCTGGCCCAACTTTGATGTCCGAGGAGGTTTACCTGAGGAATCAACTGAATGTTGTGTTTTTGGCAAACTGCCACCAGTTGCTTTACCTGCTCCTTGCTAAGAGGATTGTCATCCCTCAATTCTGGTCGTGATTCATAGGCATAGTTAAAATCCACACGTAAAATCAAAGTGTTGATTCCTGCAGTGGCTATTTCCGTGTCTATAAATGAGACGAATTCATCAACATCATTGGTTTTTGGAGCTGCAATGCAAAGACCATTGACCGT
This sequence comes from Lutimonas sp., assembly GCF_051011215.1. Lineage (NCBI taxonomy): Bacteria > Pseudomonadati > Bacteroidota > Flavobacteriia > Flavobacteriales > Flavobacteriaceae > Lutimonas > Lutimonas sp. Next base: position 6,022 of record NZ_JBPCUJ010000041.1, on the reverse strand, counting down.
AAAAACTTCTTGAGCGAATGAAGTAGTTATAACGCAGAATATTAAGAGCAGGGAATAAAATATTTTTTTCATCTGAATAGGATTTATAATTTTAATTTATAGCCTTTTTTCTCCAGCCAACCGGTAAAGATGACGACCAGTAGTGCAAAAACAAAGGACAGGCTTAGTCCCAGGATGTATGTGTTCAGCATATCAGGAAGCTTAAAACCTGTTATGTTATAGATAGGGTAAATAAAATAAGGGATCATATAACAGGTGAGGGTGGCGGTTCCTGCAGGGGCAATGATCTTTGCCCAGGAAACTTTCTTTTTTTGATCGGCGATATAGTAAAACAAGGCAAAACTTAAAAAACCGATACCCGTGCAAATGGCAAGCCATGAAGGAGTGCCCTGAATTTTAGAAATACCCCAGATCGGCCTGGTTCCCAACCCATAAACAAGATTTACAATACCTAAACTGATAAGGACCAAATAGACCCACTTTAGTTCTTTGTTATTTAGTTTTTTTAAGATTAGCGTAGCTACAATTCCTGCGGTGGTAAAGGCTGGGATTGTTCCGGTTAGAAGAGGAGATAGATATTGTAAACCGCCACCGAGTTCAGGAGCCATATCGCTATGAGTTATCACTGCCAGAAGGTTCAATACCAGCCAGGTCAGGATCATAATGAGTAATTTGCCATTGGCCATCACATAGACCAAAGCGTTCAATAAATAAGCCCATCCAATCAAACCGAGAATGCCCCACCATTGTGTCGTCATCCAGAGTTCTCCATTTTCTCCACCTTTGTACACAAAGGCCAGAAAAAGAAGGATCGCATAGCCGCCTGCCTTCAGGTAATGATGCCATTTGGATTTTACGGGGCTTTTTTTCCAATTCATCCAGATTAAAACGACTGCAGTCGCCAATAACAAACACCAGACACTTTTGGAAACGATCATGCTGGCATGAGCAGTTTCGTAATTCACCAGATAAATACCGATCACCAAAAGCGAAATAGATCTTGTCAAAATATGTTTTATAATGACTGTTTTTGAATCTTTTTTATCGAGGCGGTGTTGTATGGCCAATGGTATGCTCAAACCAACTATAAACAAAAACAACGGAAAAATTACATCAGAAAAGCCCATATAATCTTCAGTTGCTGAGGCATGAGTCAGCCATTTTGGTATGTCGATGAGTGACCAGAAATCATTCACCCAAATCATGAGTAACATAGTGAGGGCTCTTAGGATATCGATGGATGCAAGTCTCATATAAAAAAGATTTCTAATTATTTCTGAGTAAATAAAATTCCGAAAGCCTCGGGTTTATGGAAATTGGGTGTTTCGGTCATAGGACTGTTCCAACATGCAAAGGTTGCATTCTCAGCATTGTTTTGCCATTTTGGATCATCCTGGTCCTTATTGGAGATAATGCGAAACAGGTTCATTCTGTATACATTCTTCTCCTTTTCTTTCTGATCTTCGATCAATTTTAGCGGTATTTTCAAATGCCCCTTCCAGCTATTATTTCCTTTATCTTTAACAACATGATGTTCAATCTGTGCTTTTTCGTTGTCAATCATAGTAAGGTGAAACCTCTGATCTGTTTTAAAATTGTTACGGACCTGCGCAACAAAAAGAGCATTGTTCGGATTCAGTTGTATTTCCCAATATGTTTCTTTGGCTGCTGATCCCTGGCTAATAAAAATTTCAAATACTTCCTGCTCAAATAAAGGTTGATTGTTTTGTGTGTAATAATTTTGATCCATCCTTGGATTATCGAGACATTCGAATTTGATCTCGAGAAAGATGTCATCAAAGCGAAGGGATACCAAGGTGAGTTCCGAAATCGCTTTCCCTCCTACAGAATGGTAAAAATTAGTACTCCCTAACTGGGTGAAATTTTCCTTTTGAAGGTGCAATTTGGGTACCTTAGTTGCTTGTTCTTGTTGATTCGTTCTTTTCGGCTTCAAGATGCTGTCATTTATAGGCCATATCTGCCATAAAGTGCAACATAAAATAAATGTTAGAAGCAGTTTGATCATAGGCCGTATTTCGTTGGAAATGATGATTTCGCGCTAAGAAAGATACTACATAATAGACTTTTAAAACCTTATTTTCGCCCATCAACCTAAGCCAAAGTACAGGCAGCATCTATCCTGCTATAATCAGCCAAAATGATCATTTAAAGGGGGCAGTTAACTGTAAAGAAATATTTATTGAGGTGGTGGCGGAGGTGGAGGGATGGGGCTAATTGCTTCTGGCACTGCAGTTCCTTCTTCCTGTAGCTTTTTGAGATTGTTTTTAATATAGTTGAGTGCCGGGTCTCCTGTTTTTTTTGCGAGCTCATAACCTTTGCTGAATACTGCAATCGCTTTTTCTTTTTGCCCATCGATTGCCAGGGCTTCTCCAAAACTGTCGTAGGTATTGACAGATTCAGGGTATAAAGTATTGGCTAATTCAAAAACTTCAAGGGCATCAGTATTTTTTCCATCTCGAAGAAGTCCATATCCTTCTCTGTTGAGAAAATTTTCAGTCGGAAGGTATTTTTTGCCAATTAAAGCGCTGTATTTTTGATAATGTTCTATGGACGCGGTTATATACCCTTTTTCTTCACGAGCCTGTTCAAATTCTCTGATTAACTGGTCAAGGGCGGCCAAATCTATTTCGTTTTGTACCTTGTTTCTGGAGAACTGCCAACGCTTGTATTGACTCACATTGTTCTGAGAGGAAGTTGATAATCCCGAAAGCATCCCATCAGTTAAAGAAAACTGAAGCTCTGAACGCAAGGCTCTCGTGCTGTCAACCATGCTGAACCGCAGTTCCTTATCTCTTAAATCAATATTTTCAATGGTCATTCCATCTAGACGATCAGGGCTCAACATTGAAAGGCTAAGGCTCATATTATTTTCTTTCTGACTGATATCCATGATAAGACCAACATAGTTTGACCCATAAGTGGAACGTCCATACCAGCTACCTTGAATGTTCTTTTGTGTGAGTTTTTCACCTTCTTTAAGAACGGGTATGCGATAAGTCGGATGAGGTTCTTTTACATTTTGCAAAGCCTTTGAATTTGCTGTATTCTGAGTGATTTCCCATGAGCTTTGCTGAATTTTTAAGGCATCTTCATTCGAAAGTTGAGCTAATATTTGTGCCTCCTCAGAAGCTTGTCCGCGACTGTTTAGACGTTTTCCTTCGATGGTACCTGAAACACCCTTCGGATCTTCATCGAACAGGGTGGCATACATAGTCGTTGCAATTAAATAAGACCCGTATTGAGATGGGTGTGAACCATCATTTTCATAAAGATCAAACTGATCATTTTTTCTCACTTCTTCCCAAACCAAACCAACAGGAGCAACGATTGCATTTAATTCCTGTGCTATGGAAGCATATGCATGGGTAAGTATTTCTTGTTCCTGAGGCCGTTGTTTTACAGACCAGGTCATAAAAAAAACTGTTTTGGCTCCTACTTTTTTAATTTCTGTATCAAACTTTCTGGAATAATCAAAAAACAAATCTGTCTGGCCGAAATAAACATCATGATCTATGATAATAGGCATGGCTAATTTACTCTGCTCTTGCAGCACAACATAGTCCCAGTTTTTTGATTTAATAACTTGATGTGTTTTTTCTTCTTGCCAATGTCGCTCCAGCGTCATACCTCCCTGGCTGATAAGTTGAATTTCTACTATTTTTTCAGGATGCTTTTGCGCTATCATTGATCTTAATAATTCAGGACTGCTATGGAAGTAGGTATAACTGTTTCCAATAAAAAGAATTCTTGTGGTATCTGCTTTGTTTGATTGAGCAAATGAAAATGAAACAAGAAAGAGACAGAACCAAAAAAGAAATTGTTTTATGTGTCGCATAGGGCGTTTTTAATTTCGATCAAATGTAACCATATTTATTTTGCGAAAAAATAAGTAAATTGAACCTACATAATTTAATTGAAGAAATATCATGAAATGGAAAGGCAAAAGAAGAAGTTCAAATATTGATGACAGAAGAGGTCAATCCGGAACTGGCGGCGGTGGAAGAGGAATTAACCCCATGTTATTGGGTCCCTTATTTAGGCTGTTGTTTTCGAAAACAGGTCTGGTAATTATTGCTCTTTTTCTTGGGTTTTCATGGTTTACCGGAAATAATCCGCTGAGTTTGATAGGTAATTTGATAGGTGGTGGCGGTGGTCAGACCCAATCGGCAGTGCCATATCAGGGCAGTGCTAAAGAGAATGAATTGGCCGATTTTAGTGCTACAATTTTAGCCAATACTGAAGATGTCTGGAATGGCCTCATGCCCAACTATAGAGAACCAACCTTGGTTCTTTTCTCAGGATTCGTGGCTTCAGCTTGTGGTTCTGCTTCTAGTGCTTCTGGACCATTTTATTGTCCGGGAGATGAGCAATTGTATCTTGATTTGAGTTTTTTTGATGATATGGAAAGACAATTAAATGCACCTGGAGATTTTGCACAGGCCTATGTGATAGCTCATGAAGTGGGGCATCATATTCAAAATATTTTGGGTATCACTGATAAGGTTCAAAACTTAAGGGGTAGTTTGAGCAAGAAAGAGTATAATCAGTATTCGGTTCGTTTAGAATTGCAGGCTGATTTTTTAGCTGGTGTGTGGGCCCACCACTCTCAAAAAATGTCTCAAATGATGGAAAGCGGAGACCTAGAAGAGGCTTTGAATGCAGCGTATGCCATTGGGGATGACAGGCTCCAAAAACAATCAACGGGTAGGGTAGTGCCAGATTCTTTTACCCATGGGACCTCAGAGCAGCGAATCCGATGGTTTAAAAAAGGATTCGAAACAGGAGATCTTCAACAGGGAGATACTTTTAATGCGAACCCTCTTTAAATATTTTTCATTTAAAACAGGACTTCCTGGGAGCTTTATGACAGGTTCGAATAGGCAATCAAGAACAAAATTCAGCCATTATTGAGCTGAGATTGCCGTGAAATTTTAGATTCCAATGCCTTATTTTAGGTCTAATCAATAATTGCCGGATAAACGAGTTGCCGCATTTTGTCGTGATAATAGAATGTGAAAGGCGCCAATTGGGTCATAAAAATTGATATGAGCTTTTCATGAGGATCTATAAAGAAATGAGTGTTGTAAGCTCCTGCCCAGTAAAAGACACCGTCAGACCCTAATTGATTGGTTGCAGGGGTGTCTGTGATAACCGCAAATCCCAAACCAAACCCTTCACCCGGTCTAAAGAATAAATTACCAACATGATTGGCGGTCATTAATTCAATGGTCTTTCTGCTTAATAAATGATGACCATTCCAGCTCCCATTGTTTAAGAGCATTTGGCAAAAATTCATGTAGTCTTGTGGTGTAGAAAATAGACCATGGGTTCCGCTCCAAATTGTATTGCCTTCTACCTTGGCCTGATTTTCTAAATGGCCTAAAATTCCTATTGAATCTTTTACGTGAGCTTTAACAACCCTTGATTGTTGGTCCTTTGAAAGATTGTATCCTGTATCCTTCATGTCAAGAGGTTCGAAAATATTCTTAGTTAAATACTCCAGAGTGCTCATTCCTGAGAAATGTTCTATGAGAACCGAAAGGATGTCAGGTGAAAAGCTATAATTCCATGCTTGACCTGGTTGTGCCATTAAGGGGAGATCAGGAATGCTGTTGACTTGAGAATTGATGTCAGGCCAATTTTTCATATAATATTCTTTTTGAACCTCCTTGTCAAACCTACTTTCTCCAATGGCATGTGTAAAACCTGAAGTATGCGTCAGCAATTCTAAAATGGTAATATCTTTTTCGAGAGCTACAGTATTTCCAGTTATCCCAGTCTCTACATTTTCAATGACTTTTAAGTTTTTGAATTCGGGCAGGTATTTTGCCAAAGGGTCTGAAAGTGAAAAGTGGCCCTGTTCATACAGCATCATAAAGGCGACAGAAACAATAGGTTTAGTCATAGATTGAATATAGAATATGTCGTTTACCTTTAGGATGCTTTTTGAAGTTACATCCTTATATCCGTATGCAGCTTCATGAACAACTGCTCCATCACG